>DATGXM010000285.1:0-11546 GCA_035298985.1 Azonexus sp.
ACCTGGACGCCGAAGTCGGCGAGCTTGCGCTCGATCAGGCGCGAGGTGTATTCGAGGGTTTCGGCACTGACCGTCTCGGTAGCCGGTGGGGCCGGGTCGAGCAGGTGCAGCGGCGGCAACTGGCCGCCGACAATGGCTTCCGGGAAAAGCATGGCCTGCTTTTCGCGCTCGACGCGGGCCTCGGCTTTCTTGGACACCGGTACGGCAGGTGGTGCCGGCGTTTCGATGACAATCGGCTCGTGCAACTCGACGCGGCGTTTTTCTTCCTCGACCACCACTTCGCGCTTCTGCGCCACTTCCTTGCCGATCTGGCGGTCGCGCCAGGCATCGACGCGGCCGTAGAAAAAGCCGACGAAGGCTTCGAGCAGCAAACCCAGTTTCTCGAAGGCCCACAGCCACGACATGCCGGAAAAGATGCTCCAGCCGGCCGCCATCGCGGCGAGCAGGAACAGCGTCGAACCGGTGTAGCCCAGCTGGTTGGCCAGCAGCCGCCCCAGTTCGCCACCGAGCATGCCGCCCGGCGCCAGCGGCAACTGGGCGTGCATGGAGTAGAAGCGCAGGGCTTCGAGCGACGAACTGCCGAGCAGCAGGAAAGCGAAGCCGATCAGGGCAATGAACAGCGGATGCTGCTTGTGCTCTTCCGGCGCATTGAACTTGCGCACGCCCCACCACACGAACATGCCGAGCAGGACGATCCACCACCAGGCGGAAAGCCCGAACAGGTAGAGCATCAGGTCGGCGATCCAGGCGCCGGCGCGGCCGGTCGGGTTATGCAGGGTAGCCGAGACCACCGCATGCGACCAGCCCGGGTCTTCCTTGCTGAATCCCCACAGGGCCATGGTCAGGAACAACGCAATCGCGCCGACGCCCAGCCAGCGCGACTCTTGCAGCAGATTACCGATCTTCTCCGGAAGCGGACTGGGCGCCGTTGCCGCCCTCGCCATTCTGGCCATTCTCAAGCCCCCGGGATGACCAGCAGGTCATCCTCGTAGCGGACATAACCGCTCAATTCCAGATCGCGCATGACCTTGCTGACCATCTCGCGCGATGCGCCTATCATTTTCGCCATATCCTGTTTCGACATCTTTTTCTTCACCACACGCCGTCCTTCGACGACTTCCGACATATCCAGCAACAAACGGGCAACCCGGCCATAGACATCGAGCAGGGCCAGGCTTTCGATCTTGCGATCGGCCTCGCGCAGGCGCAGCACCAGCGTTTTCATCAACTTATGGGCGACCTGGAAATTGTCCTGCAGGCAACGCTGGAAGGCATCCTTGCTCAGGAACAGCAGTTCGCAGGCCTCGGCGGCCACGACGTTGGCCGAACGCGGGCTGCCGTCGATCAGGCCCATTTCGCCGAAGAATTCGCCCGGCCCCAGCCAGGCCAGGATGATTTCCCGCCCGTCCTCGTCGGTATTGGTCACCTTGGCCCGTCCGGCCAGCAGGACATACAGCGAATCGGTGCTTTCGCCCGCCCGGACAATGAACGCCCCCCGTTCCACCCGTTTTCGCCCGGACACCTTGGAAAGCTTTTCCAGTTCGAGGTCATCCAGTCCTGAAAACAACGGCACGTTGCGCAGGACCACCAGACTAAAACCGACAGGAGTAGCAGCCATAAATCAGTTTCCGTTCATAGGGTTACGAAATGATTATAAACCTGATTCCCCAATTACATAGGAACTTCGGGGAAATTGGAAGCTCAGAGAACGCTATAATTTTCGGATCAGCCACCCAAGAGGATCATCATGTCCCAAAACGCCCGCCATACTCCGCTCATCATCCTCGGTTCCGGCCCGGCCGGCTATACCGCCGCCGTCTATGCCGCCCGCGCCAACCTCAAGCCGGTGCTGATCACCGGCATGGCCCAGGGTGGCCAGCTGATGACGACCACTGACGTCGATAACTGGCCGGCTGCCGCCGACGGCATCCAGGGCCCCGAGCTGATGGCCAATTTCGAAGCCCATGCCCGCCGCTTCGACACCGAAATCGTCTTCGACCACATCCACACCGCCAAGCTGACCGAAAAGCCGTTCACGCTGGTCGGCGACGCCGGGACCTACACCTGCGACGCGCTGATCATCGCCACCGGCGCCTCCGCCATGTATCTGGGCCTGCCTTCCGAAGAAAAATTCCAGGGCAAGGGCGTTTCCGCCTGCGCCACCTGCGACGGTTTCTTCTACCGCAACAAGCCGGTGGCCGTCGTCGGCGGCGGCGACACCGCCGTCGAAGAAGCACTGTACCTGGCCAATATTGCCAGCCATGTGACGGTGATCCATCGCCGCGACAAGTTCCGCGCCGAGAAGATCATGCAGGACAAGCTGTTCGAGAAGGAAAAAGCTGGCAAGGTCACCATCCTGTGGAACACCACGCTCGACGAAGTACTCGGCGACGACTCCGGCGTCACCGGCCTGCGCGTCAAGAACACGCAGGATGGCAGCATGCAGCACCTCGACGTGCACGGCGTCTTCATCGCTATCGGCCACAAACCGAACACCGACATGTTCGCCGGCCAGCTCGAGATGGATGGCGGCTACCTGATTACCCAGGCCGGCCTCAAAGGCAACGCCACGCAGACCAGCATTCCCGGTGTTTTCGCTGCCGGCGACGTTGCCGACCAGATCTACAAGCAAGCCTGCATCTCGGCCGGCAGCGGCTGCATGGCGGCGCTCGATGCCGAGCGCTACCTGGACAACCTCGGCCACGCCTGACCGGCTTGAGCGACGCGGAAGACCTTGCCGCCTTCCGGGCGGCGGTGGCTGACGTGCAGCCGCTGCCGCCGGTCAACCGCGTCGAGATCGCCAAAGCGCGGCCGGAAGCCAAAAGGCTGCGCCGCCCCGCTGACGCGCCAGAACCTGCGATAGCCTGTCGCCACAAACATCGCGAGCCGGCCTTGCCGGCGCACTGGCATGATGCCGGCGCTGCCCACCCCGTTTTTAGCGACCCGGAACAACAGGCTTTCCACGCCGCGATGGCCGGCGTGCAGCCCATTCCGTCGACGAACCGCGCCCAGCTCGGCGGCCCGACTCCGCCACCCCGCCCACGGCAATTCATCAACGACGAACGTGCTGCCCTGCATGAAAGCCTGCATGGCCAGATCGGTTTGCAGGATCGCCTCGAAGGCGGCGACGAGCCGCATTACCTGCGTGACGGGCTGGCCGCCAGCGTCCTGCGCGACCTGCGGCGCGGCCGCTGGGTCATCCAGGCCGAACTGGACCTGCACGGACTGAACCGGGACGACGCCCGGCTCCAGCTGGCCACCTTCCTGGCCGAATGCCTGCACCATGGCCAGCGCTGCGTCCGGGTCATCCACGGCAAGGGGCACGGCTCGCCGCAAAAGCTCTCCATCCTGCGCCAACTGGTGCGCGGCTGGCTGGCCCAGCGTCAGGAAATCCTGGCCTACTGCCAGGCCAGACCGCACGACGGCGGCGAAGGCGCGCTGATCGTCCTGCTGCGCGCCACCAAGAAATAAGAAGGGCGGCCCAGGCCGCCCTCTTCTCGCCCGTCGCTACCGGGCCTTCGTCATCCGCATTCGATCAGATGGCCGATTCGTTGGTCTCGCCGGTACGGATGCGGACGACCTGCTCGACCGGCATGACGAAGATCTTGCCATCGCCGATCTTGCCGGTGCGCGCCGCCTTGATGATGGCTTCGATGGCGGCATCGACATGGTCGGAATTGACGACGATCTCGATCTTGATCTTGGGCAGAAAATCGACGACATACTCGGCACCGCGATACAGCTCGGTATGCCCCTTCTGGCGACCAAAACCCTTGACCTCGGTCACCGTCAGGCCGCTGATGCCAATCTCCGACAGGGCCTCGCGCACCTCGTCCAGCTTGAACGGCTTGATGATGGCTTCGATTTTCTTCATGAGTTCGTCCTCTCTCTACAAGTTCTTAAAATTCGTCGACATAACGGTTGGTAATAGGATACCGCCAATCCTTGCCAAAGCCACGCGGCGTGATGCGGATGCCGACCGGCGCCTGGCGCCGCTTGTACTCGGCAATGCGCAGCAGGCGGACGACGCGGCGCACATCGGCCTCGGGCAGTCCGGCAGCGATGATTTCCCGCGGGCTGCGGTCCTCTTCCATGTAGGCGCGGACGATGGCGTCCAGCACTTCGTATTCAGGCAGCGAATCCTGGTCCTTCTGGTCCGGCTTCAGTTCGGCCGACGGCGGCCGGACGATGATGTTTTCCGGAATCACCGGGTCGCCCTGGCACAGCGTGTTGCGGTAGCGCGCCAGGCGATAGACCAGAGTCTTGTAGACGTCCTTGATGACCGCGAAGCCGCCGGCCATGTCGCCGTACAGCGTACAGTAGCCGACCGCCATCTCGGACTTGTTGCCGGTGGTCAGCACCAGCTTGCCGGTCTTGTTGGAGAGCGCCATCAGGATGTTGCCGCGGATGCGGGCCTGGATGTTCTCTTCCGTCGTATCGGTGGGCAGCCCAGCGAACAGCGGATCGAGCATGGCCTGATAAGTCGCCATGGCCGGCGCGATGGCGATTTCGTCGTACGAGCAACCCAGCTGGCGGATCATCTCGCGCGAGTCATCGAGGCTCATCTGCGCCGTGTAGGGCGAGGGCATCATGACGGCATGGACCTTATCGGCCCCCAGCGCATCGACTGCGACGCACACGGTCAGGGCCGAGTCGATGCCGCCGGACAGGCCGATGATGGCGCCCTTGAAACCGGTCTTGCCAATGTAGTCGCTGACGCCAAGGACCAGCGCGTTGTAGGCCTCGGCCTCAAGCGGCAGTTCGTCGCACAGATCGGTAGAAGTCAGGCGGCCGGCCTCGAAATCCGCGATGCCGAGCGCTTCTTCGAACTGCGGCAGGCGCATGACGATGGATTTCTGTGCGTCGAGCGCAAAGGAGTCGCCATCGAAAACCAGTTCGTCCTGGCCGCCGACCAGATTGCAGTAAATAGCCGGAATACCAGTCGCCTCGACCCGGTCGGCCAGCACCTGGACCCGCTCACGGGTCTTGTCGAGGTGGCAGGGCGAGGCATTGAGGACGAGCAGCAATTCGGCGCCGGCCTGGCGGGAAAGTTCGGCGGCGCCCTCTTCCCAGATGTCGGCGCAGATGTTGATGCCGCAGCGCACGCCGTTCAGCGTGACGATGCAGGGTTCGCTGCCCGGCTCGAAATAGCGCTTCTCGTCGAAGACTTCATAGTTCGGCAGGCGCATCTTGCGGTAGGTCGCGGTGCGCTGGCCGTTTTCAATGACGGCTGCCGCGTTGTGGCAGCTGCCGTCGTGTTCTTCCGGATGCCCGACGATGACGGCGATGCCGTCTACGCGGGAAGCCAGATCGTCGAGGGCCCGGTTGCACGCCCGGTAGAAGTCCGGGCGCAGCAACAGGTCTTCCGGCGGATAGCCGCATAACGCCAGTTCCGGCGTCAGCAGCACATGGGCGCCGCGGGCCTTGGCTTCCGCAGCGCACTGGATGATGCGTTCGACGTTGCCCGTCAGGTCACCGACGGTGGCGTTGAACTGGGCAACGGCGATACGCAGCATGACCGCTTAGTAAGCCGGCTTGTCCTTGGCGTCGTTATAACGCTGGACACCTTCCTGAATTTCCTTGCGGGCGGCTTCGATATCTTCCCAGCCATTGACCTTGACCCACTTGCCCGGTTCCAGATCCTTGTAGCGCTCGAAGAAGTGAGCGATCTGCTTGCGCAGCAGTTCCGGAATGTCTTCGATGGACTTGACGTCCTTGTACAGCGGGGTCAGCTTGTCGACCGGCACGGCGAGCAGCTTGGCGTCATTGCCGCCTTCGTCGGTCATCGACAGCTGGCCGAGCGGGCGGCAACGCACGACGACGCCCGGCGGCAGCGAGAACGGAGCGACGACCAGCACATCGACCGGGTCGCCGTCGCCGGCGATGGTGTGCGGAATATAGCCGTAGTTGCAGGGATAGTGCATGGACGTGGACATGAAACGGTCGACGAAGATGGCGCCGCTTTCCTTGTCAACTTCGTACTTGACCGGCTCAGAGTGAGCTGAAATCTCGATGATGACGTTGAAATCGTCGGGGAGGGACTTGCCGGAGGGGACGTTGTTAAGTGCCATGTTGTATCTCTCTGCGTTCAGGTTTTGAGAACTTGCGATTATAACGCCGCCCGGGCTGGTGGTCTGTCCCTCAGAGGGCGGAACAAGATGAAAACGAAGGATTTTTCATGCCGACTAGGCGCGAAGCGCAGCATTAGCCGTCCCCCGGGGACTTCCATTGGCCGAAGCTAGCGACGATAAGCAACGAGCGGGGGTAAAGACGTTTTGATGTTTCGCTATCGGCGGGGCAGACCACTAATTCAGCCCCAGGCGGCGAGAAACTCCTGCCAGTGCGGCGCGCCGATCTTGGCCAACTGCGCCTTGACGAATTCGGCTTCGGCCATCTCTTCCTCGGCGGTCAGTTCGCCGCGCAGGCGCCGGAAGCGGTTATAGACCAGATAGGTATTGATGACGTCGGTTTCGCAATAGTCGCGAATGTCGGCGATCTGCCCGGCCTGCCAGGCTTCCCACACCTTGCCGCCATCCATGCCGAGCTTGCCGGGGAAACCGAACAGCTTGGCCAGATCGTCGAGCGGCGCGTTGGCGCGGCCGTTGTAGAGGGCCAACAGGTCCATCAGGTCGAGGTGACGGGTGTGGTAGCGGCTGATGTAGTTGTTCCACTTGAAATCACGGGAATCGGCGTAGTCGCCATCGCCCATGTCCCAGTAGCGCTGCGCCGAAACGCCGTGCAGCATGCCGCGGTAGTGCAGCACCGGCAGATCGAAGCCGCCGCCGTTCCACGACACGATCTGCGGGGTGAATTTCTCGATACCGTCGAAGAAGCGCTGGATGATGGCGCCTTCGCTCAGATCCGGCTCGGACAGCGACCAGACTTTCAACCCTTCGCTGGTGCGCAGCACGCAGGAGATGGTCACCACCCGCTGCAAGTGCAATTGCAGGAAATCGTTACCGGTCCGGGCGCGGCGCTGCTGGAAGGCGAGTTCGGCCACTTCGTCATCCGACAGCTCACCCGGCAGGTCGTTGAGCCGGCGCAGGCCGGGCACATCGGGGATGGTCTCGATATCGAAGACGAGGACCGGTTTCATGCCGGGAAAACACCTGTCGACAGATAACGGTCGCCGCGATCGCAGACGATCGACACGATGACTGCATTCTCCAGTTGCTGCGACAGGCGCAGCGCCACGGCCAGCGCACCGCCCGACGAGATGCCGGCGAAGATGCCCTCTTCCATGGCCAGCCGGCGGGTCATCGCCTCGGCCTCGGCTTGGCTGACGTTCTCGACACGGTCAACGCGGCTGCGGTCGAAGATTTTCGGCAGATAGGCTTCCGGCCACTTGCGGATACCCGGAATCTGGCTGCCCTCTTCCGGCTGGCAACCGACGATCTGGATGGCCGGATTCTTTTCCTTCAGGAAGCGGCTGGTGCCCATGATGGTGCCGGTCGTCCCCATGCTGGAAACGAAGTGGGTGATCCTGCCTTCGGTATCGCGCCAGATTTCCGGCCCGGTGCCTTCGTAGTGGGCCAGCGGGTTATCCGGGTTGCCGAACTGGTCGAGGATGATGCCCTGGCCTTCGTCGCGCATTTTTTCGGCGACGTCGCGGCACAGCTCCATGCCGCCATCCTTGGGCGTCAGCACCAGTTCGGCGCCAAAGGCACGCATGCTCTGCCGGCGTTCGACGCTCTGGTTCTCGGGCATAACCAGGATCATCCGGTAGCCTTTCATGGCCGCCGCCATGGCCAGCGCGATGCCGGTATTGCCGGAAGTCGCCTCGATCAGCGTATCGCCCGGCTTGATGTCGCCACGCGCCTCGGCGCGAACGATCATCGACAGCGCCGGCCTATCCTTGACCGAACCGGCCGGGTTGTTGCCTTCCAGCTTGGCCAGGATGACGTTGCCACGCTTGTCGTTATCCGCGCCCGGAATGCGCATCAGGCGCACCAGCGGCGTATTGCCGACAAAGTCCTGCAGGGTTTTATACATTGCGATGCAGCCACTCGATATATTGGGAGACGCCTTCCTCCACCGTGGCCATCGGCGCATCGTAACCGGCGTCGCGCAGTTTGGTCAGGTCGCCCTGCGTGAAGGCCTGGTACTTGCCCTTCAGCGCCTCGGGAAAGGCGATGTATTCGAGCAAGCCCTGTGCCCGAAGTTCAGCCAGCGACAGCGGCGCTTCGCCCTTGGCCTTGCGGCAACCATTGGCGGCGGCGACGGCGACATCGTTAAAACTCTGCGCCCGGCCGGAGCCGAGATTGAAGATGCCCGACTTCTCGGGGTGGTCGAGGAAGAACAGATTGACCTTGGCGACGTCGCCGACGAAGACGAAATCGCGCATCTGGCCGCCGTTCTCGTAGCCGTGCGAGCCTTCAAACAGCTTGACCTTGCCCTCGGCCTTGAACTGGTTGTAATTGTGGAAGGCAACCGACGCCATGCGCCCCTTGTGCGTCTCGCGCGGGCCATAGACGTTGAAGTAGCGGAAGCCGACGATCTGCGACGACGGGTTCTTGGCGAGGCGCTGACGGACGATCTGGTCGAACAGGAACTTGGAATAGCCGTAGACGTTGAGCGGCCCTTCGTACTGACGCTCTTCCTTGAACACGTTGCTGGCCCCGTAGGTGGCGGCCGACGAGGCGTAAAGGAACTGCACGTCCTGGTCCTGGCACCAGTCGAGCAGGATCAGCGAATAGCGGTAGTTGTTCTCCATCATGTAGCGGCCGTCGGTCTCCATGGTGTCGGAGCAGGCGCCTTCATGCAGGATGGCCTCGATCTCGCCATCGTAATGGCCGGCCTGGATGCGCTCGATGAAATCGTGCTTGTCGAGGTAGTCGGCGATTTCGCAGTCGATCAGGTTCTTGAACTTGTCGGCCTTGGTCAGGTTGTCGACCGCGATGATGTTGGTGATGCCGCGCTCGTTCAGCGCCTTGACGATATTGGAGCCGATAAAGCCGGCGGCGCCGGTGACGACGTAATACATGGAATTCTCCTTACAGGGCGGCGACCAGTTCCTGGCGGGTGACGACCGCCGTACCCAGTTTGCCGACGACGATGCCGGCAGCGATGTTGGCGACCCGGATGGCTTCGCCCCAGGCGGCGCCGGCAGCCAGCATGACGGCCAGCGTGGCGATGACGGTATCGCCGGCACCCGACACGTCGAAAACCTCGCGGGCCTGGGCCGGTTGATGGTGGACTTCGTCGGCGAACAGGGTCATCCCCTCCTCGCTACGGGTAACCAGCAAGGCTTCCAGCCCCAGGTCGCCGCGCAGCTTGCGCGCCTTGGCTGCCAGTTCTTCCTCGCTCTTCCAGCTACCGACCACCTGCTTCAGTTCCGAGCGGTTCGGCGTGATCACCGTCGCCCCGGCGTACTTGCCCCACTCGTCGCCCTTGGGATCGACCAGCACCAGCTTATCGGCGGCACGGGCGATACGGATCATGTCGGAAATATGGGTCAGGCCGCCCTTGCCGTAGTCGGACAGGATGACCACGTCGGCATCGGCCACGCGGCGCTCGAAATCGGCCAGCTTGGCCTGCAGGATTTCATGCGACGGCGGCGTTTCGAAATCGATGCGCAGCAACTGTTGCTGGCGTCCGATGACACGCAGCTTGACGATGGTATCGATGGCTTTATCGACGTGCAGGCCGGCATCGATCTGTCCGTCTTCAAGCAGCCGGCCCAGGGAGCGCCCGGCATCGTCGTCACCGACCACCGACAGCAGCGCCGTCACGGCACCCAGCGAGGCGGCATTGCGCGCCACGTTGGCGGCGCCGCCCAGACGCTCTTCCTGGCGCTCGACCTTGACCACCGGCACCGGCGCTTCCGGCGAAATCCGGCTGACATCACCGAACCAGTAGCGGTCCAGCATCACATCGCCGACGACCAGCAGGCGAACCTGCGAAACCTTTTCCAGCATGTTGTCCGTCTCTCAGCGCCCGATGGCGAAATACTCGATGCCCGAATTGCGCACGAACTTCGGGTCGTACAGGTTGCGGCCATCGAAAATGACCGGGTTCTTCAACGTCGCCTTGATCGCCTCGAAATCCGGGCTGCGGAATTCCTTCCACTCGGTCACGATGACTAGCGCATCGGCCCCTTCCAGCGCCCCCATCGGGCTGTCGGCGTATTTCAGGCGCGACTCGTCGCCGAAGATGCGCTGCGTCTCGTGCATGGCGACCGGGTCGTAGGCCGAGACGGTGGCGCCCGCAGCGAACAGGTCAGCAATCAGCTCACGGCTCGGTGCTTCGCGCATGTCATCGGTATTCGGCTTGAAAGCCAATCCCCACAGCGCGAAATGCTTGCCTTTGACATCACCGAAACGAGATTGGATCTTGCCGGTCAGCACGTGTTTCTGCGCGTCGTTGGCTTCCTCGACGGCGGTCAACACCTTGAGTGTAATGTCGGCATCGTCCTGGGCGGTCTTGATCAGCGCCTTGACGTCCTTGGGGAAGCAGGACCCACCGTAGCCACAGCCGGGGTACAGGAAGTGGTAGCCGATACGCGGATCGGAACCGATGCCCTGGCGGACCATTTCGATGTCGGCGCCGAGTACTTCGGCCAGATTGGCCAGTTCGTTCATGAAGCTGATGCGCGTCGCCAGCATGGCGTTGGCAGCGTACTTGGTCAGTTCGGCACTCTTGATGTCGGTGACGATCAGACGCTCGTGGTTGCGCTGGAACGGCGCGTACAGGGCGCGCATCAGGTGGATGGCCTGCTCGTCTTCGGCACCGACGACGATGCGGTCGGGACGCATGAAATCCTCGACAGCGGCGCCTTCCTTGAGGAATTCCGGGTTCGACACGACGCTGTACGGCGTGTTGACGCCGCGCTTCTGCAGTTCGTCGGCAATGGCGGCGTGGACCTTGGCGCCGGTGCCGACCGGCACCGTGCTCTTGTCGACGACGACCTTGTAGTCGGTCATCAGGCGGCCGATGTTGCGGGCAGCGCCGAGGACATACTGCAGGTCGGCCGAGCCGTCTTCGTCGGGCGGCGTGCCGACCGCGATGAACTGGACGGTGCCATGCTGGACGGCCTTTTCGACATCGGTCGTGAAATGCAGGCGACCCGCCGCAACATTACGGCGAACCATGTCCTGCAACCCCGGTTCGTAGATCGGGATGCCGCCTTCTTCGAGGATGCGGATCTTTTCCGGATCGACGTCCAGACAGAGGACATCGTTGCCCACTTCCGCCAGACAGGTGCCACTGACCAGACCGACGTAACCGGTACCGACAACGGTGATTTTCATAAAACTTCCTACAGGGATTGATCGAATTCTTCGCTACGGCGCGGCGGGTAGGTTTCCCAGCCGCCACAGGCCGGACAACGCCAATAGAACTGGCGCGCCTTGAAACCGCAATTATCGCACCGATAGCGCGACAGTCGTTTGGTATATCCCTGGATGATGGTCTTGGCCAGTTCCACATCCGGGCGAACCTCCGGCGCCGCCAGCGGCAGGCGCGCACTCATCAGTTTTTCCAGGCCAAGTAACGTCGGATTGCGCTGCAGTTCGGCACGCACCAAGCGATAGGCTGCTTCGGTGCCC
>DATGXM010000286.1:0-6766 GCA_035298985.1 Azonexus sp.
CAAGGCGGGCTATGCCGTCCGCGCCGCCCAGGATGCCCGGATGGCCCTGCATTCCGCACTGGTCAAGGCACCCGAATTGATCCTCCTCGATGTCCGCATGCCGGGCATGGACGGCTACGAACTCTGTCGCCGGCTCAAAGCCGAACCGGCGAGCCGCGACACCCCGGTCATCTTCCTGTCCGCCCTGCGCGAAACCGAAGACAAGGTCCGTGGCTTCGCGCTCGGTGCCGTCGATTACATCGGCAAGCCCTTCCAGCCGGAAGAGGTTCTGGCCCGGGTGCGCACCCATATCGAGTTGCGCCGTCTGCAAACCCGCCTGGAAGAGCGGGTCGCCGAGCGGACCGAACAGTTGAACCGCTCGCAGGCGCGTCTGCACGAACTGGCCGGTCATCTGCAAACCATCCGCGAGGAGGAACGCACCACCATCGCGCGGGAACTGCACGACGAACTGGGCCAGGCCCTCACCGCGCTGCGCATCGACCTGGGCTGGATCAAGCGGCAGTGCGCCGAATCCAGCCCGCCCCTCCATGCCCGGGCCGAGGCGGCGCACGCCCTGGTCGAGCGAACGATCGACGCCTTGCGCCGCATTTCCGAGGGCTTGCGTCCCGGCATGCTCGACGTGCTTGGCCTGGCCGCCGCCATCGAACATCTGGTCGACCAATTCACCGAACGCAGCGGTATCGAGTGCCACCTGGACGTGGACCGGGACGAATTCGATCTCGACCAGGGACTGGCCATCACCGTTTTCCGTCTCATCCAGGAAGCGCTGACCAACGTCGCCCGCCACGCCTCGGCAACTCGGGTGGATATCGGCTTGCGCGAAGAGGACGGGCGGATCGTGGTGCACTTTTGCGACAACGGCATCGGTTTTCCGGACAGTGAACCGCAGCAGGGATTTGGCCTGCTCGGCATGCGCGAGCGGGCAGCCATGCTCGGAGGTGATATCGTGATCGATGGCAGCAAGGGAACCCGGATTGCTGCCAGCTTTCCGTTAAAAACGGGGGAGAACCCATGATCCGCATTTTCATTGCCGACGACCACGACATCCTGCGCGCCGGCCTGAAACACATCCTGGCCGACAGCGGCGACATTGCCGTTGCCGGTGAAGCCAGCAACGGCATCGAAACGCTGGCCATGCTGCGCCAATCGCCCTTCGACGCCTTGGTCCTCGACCTATCGATGCCGGGCCGCAGTGGCATCGAGCTGATCAAGCAGATCAAGAGCGAGTTGCCCAAGCTGCCGATCCTGATCCTCAGCATGCACAAGGAAGACCTCTACGCCGTACGTGCCCTCAAGGCGGGCGCCTCTGGCTACCTGTGCAAGGACAACGCCGAGGCCCTCCTCGCCGAAGCCATCCGCAAAGTCGCCGAGGGCGGCCTGTTCATCACGCCGAGCGTGACCGAGAAGCTGGCCCTGGAGGTACTGCCCGGCCGCAGTACGCAAGCCCCGCATAGCCGGTTAACTGACCGCGAGTACCAGATCTTCCTGCTTCTCGTCCAGGGACTCGGCATTACCGAGATCGGCCGACAGCTCAGCCTGAGTGCCAAGACGGTCAGCACCCACAAGGCCAATATCCTGGCCAAGATGAATCTCCACAACAGCGCCGAACTGGTGCGCTATGCCATCCAGCTTCGCCTGGTCCGCGAGGACGACGTCCTTCCCGGGTAGGAATTTTCCTAGACCCCCTCATCCCGATTCCTAGGCGAATATTCAGCCGATCTCACCTGCCCATCCCCCTGTCGGACGCGCACAATGCGGCAAGTTGTCGCAGTTGACGATGGGGGAAATAGAAGTTGTGACTTCTTGTTTTGGGAGAAATCGAGATGAGTAAATTTGCAGTGAAAACCACCGCACTGGTGCTGGCAGCAAGTTTCGCCGCCACGGTGTGGTCCGCCGAGTCGCTGCAGGACGTGATGAAGCGTCGTGGCCTGAGCCAGCAGGATCTGCTGGCGGCATCCAAGACCTACGTTCCGACCGGCAAGCGTGACGAGTTCGTCGTCTTCAGTTCGGGCGGTCAGTCCGGCCAGGTCATCGTGTATGGCATTCCGTCCATGCGCATCCTGAAGTACATCGGCGTCTTCACGCCGGAACCGTGGCAGGGCTACGGCTTCGACGAGAACTCCAAGGCCGTGCTCAACCAGGGCGCCATCGATGGCAAGACCATCACCTGGGGTGACACGCACCACCCGGCGATTTCCGAAACCCAGGGCAAGTACGACGGTCAGTTCCTGTTCATCAACGACAAGGCCAATCCGCGTCTGGCCGTCATCGACCTGCGTGACTTCGAAACCAAGCAGATCGTGGTCAACCCGATCTACAAGTCTGAACACGGTGGCGCCTTCGTGACGCCGAACACCGAGTACGTCATCGAAGCCGCCCAGTACGCCGCGCCGCTGGAAAACAAGAAGTTCTATCCGCTCGAAGAGTTCAACGAGAAGTATCGCGGTGGCGTGACCTACTGGAAGTTCGACCGCAAGGAAGGCCGCATCGATCCGAAGGAATCCTTCTCCCTCGAACTGCCGCCGTACTCGCAAGACTTGTCCGACGCCGGCAAGGGTCCGTCCGAAGGCTGGTCGTTCACCAACTCGTTCTGCTCCGAGCGTTATGTCGGCGGTATCGAAAAGGGTCGCCCGCCGTATGAAGCCGGCTGTTCCGCCAAGGACACCGACTACCTGCACGTGATCAACTGGAAGAAGGCAGCCGAGCTGGTTGCCGCCGGCAAGGCCAAGACCATCAACGGCCACAAGGTGCTGCCGATCGACGTCTCCATCAAGGAAGGCATCCTCTTCCTGGTGCCGGAACCGAAGTCGCCGCACGGCGTCGACGTGACCCCGGACGGCAAGTTCCTGACCGTCTCCGGCAAGCTCGACACCCACGTGTCCGTCTTCTCCTTCGAGAAGATCCAGGCCGCCATCAAGGCCGGCAAGTTTGAATCCAAGGATCCGTACGGCATTCCGGTCATCGGCATGAAGGATGCGCTGCACACCCAGGTTCAGCTCGGCCTCGGCCCCTTGCACACCCAGTACGATTCCAAGCCCTGTATCGCCTATACCTCGCTGTATGTCGATTCGCAGGTCGTGAAATGGAACCACTGTGAAGGCAAGGTTCTCGACAAGATTTCGGTGCACTACAACATCGGTCACCTGATGACCATGGAAGGTGACTCCGCCGATCCGAAGGGCCGTTACCTGGTCGCCCTGAACAAGCTGGCGATCGACCGTTTCGTGCCGGTTGGCCCGCTGCACCCGCAGAACCACCAGCTGATCGACATTTCGAATGACAAGATGCAATTGTTGTACGACATGCCGCTGCCGCTGGGTGAGCCGCACTACGCCGTCGCCATCTCGGCCGACAAGCTGAAGCCGGGCGTCCGTTACAAGGTGGGTACCGATTCCCGTACCGACAAGCCGCACCCGGGTATGGTCCGTGCCGGCGAGGAAACGACGACCAAGAAGGGCAACAAGATCGAAGTCAAGGGTACGCTGATCCGTTCGCACATCACGCCGGAAACCATCGAGGCGGAAGTGGGCGACGAAATCACCGTCCATCTGACCAACCTCGAACGCGCCCAGGATGAAACCCACGGTTTCACGGTGTCGACCTACAACGTCCACGCATCGGTCGAGCCGGGCAAGACGGTCACCGTCAAGTTCAAGGCGGACAAGGAAGGCGTCTATCCGTACTACTGCACGGAATTCTGCTCGGCGCTGCACCTGGAAATGCAGGGTTACCTGCTGGTCAAGCCGAAGGGCTGGAAGCCGACCAAGACCACCGAAGCCAAGGCCAGCTATACCGAGGCCGACTACAAGGCGACGGTGAAGAAGGTGGCTGACACCCAGGCGGTCATCGATTCCGTGGTCGGTTACATCACCAGCGTGAATTACAAGGACTTCCCGGATGTCGTCGCCATGGTCGAGGATGCTACCGACCAGCTCGGCAAGATGAAGGATGCCAAGGCCAAGCACGAGGCCGCTGCCGCCAAGAAGGATTGGGACCAGGCCAACCTCTGGGCCGAACAGGTCTGGCAGTACCAGGTCAAGGCCGCCGACATCGGACTCCGCGCCAAGACCTATCTCGAGCAAAACGGCGCCAAAAAGGTCAAGTAAATCGTATTGACCCTAGGCAACAGGAGGGGCAGAGTGATCTGCCCCTCTTTTTTTGGATGGCAATCCCTGTAATGCCACCTAGCGACAAACAACCGCTTCCCTTGTCTGGTCTGGCCGGCACGCTGCTCGCCATCGCCGTGTGGAGCACCCTCGTCCTCCTATCCGCCCTCGCCCAGCGCGAGCAGCTCAATCGGGCTGCCGCCGAACTGGCGCGCATCGATGCCGTCGCCAACCTGAAAAAGGACATGGCCATCCGCAAATGGGCGTCGACCGTCGAAGGCGTATTCATCCGTGAAGAACGGGTGCCGCCCATCAATTCGCTGGACGAAGAAGAACGGCTCACCGCCCTGCGCGGCAACGGCGAACAGCTGCGCCTGGTGTCGGTCACCCCCATCCATTTGCTGCTCGCCATCCAGGGACAGACCAATGCCGAGTCCGGCTCCAAGGAGCGCCTGACCTCGAATCAGCTGCGCAATATCCAGAATGCGCCGGATGAATGGGAAAAACAGGCCCTGGAGGCGCTGAACAAGGGCGCGCAGATGGTCACCGAAAATCTGCCGAAAAAAGGCGGGCACGGACTGATGCGGGCAATGATCCCGATGAAGATGGAAGCCGAATGCCTGGAATGCCATCGCGACACGCTGGTCCCGGTCGGCGGGCTACGCGGCGGCGCCTCGGTCAGCATCGACCTGAACACCTATCGCTCGGCCCAGGAACCGACCTGGCGCGCCATCCGGCTCTGGCATAGCGGCATCTGGCTGCTCGGCATCGCAACTATCCTGCTGCTGCACTACATTTCCCGTCGCCGCGCCGCCGACCTGCAGCGCGTCGACGAAGCGCGCCGGGAAAACGAAACCGCCTTTGCCGCCATGGCCGAAGGGGCAGTGATCACCGATGCCGATGCCACCATCCTGTGGGTCAACGATGCCTTCTGCCGGATTTCCGGCTACGCCCGCGACGAAGTGATCGGCAACAATCCCCGCCTGCTGAAGTCCGGACTCCACGATCATGATTTCTACGCTGCGCTGTGGGAGCAACTGAGCGCCACCGGGCATTGGCGCGGCGAAATCTGGAACCGGCGCAAGAATGGCGAAATTTTCCCGGAAGAAATTTCGATGCAAGCCCTGCGCAGCCCGAACGGCAAGATACGCCGTTACATCTCGATCTTCTCCGACATTACCGAACGCAAAAAGAACGAAAACGAACTGGCCAAGCATCGCGAGCACCTGGAAGAACTGGTTCGCCAGCGCACCGAGGAACTGACCATCGCCCGCGACCAGGCCGAGGCGGCCAACCGCAGCAAGTCGCTGTTCCTGGCCAATATGAGCCATGAGTTGCGCACCCCGCTCAACGCCGTCATCGGCTTCTCGCAGCTGATGGAGAACGACCCGTCGCTGTCCACGGCCCAGCAGCGCCGCCTGGAAATCATCAACCATTCCGGACATCACCTGCTGACGCTGATCAACGACATCCTCGAACTGTCCAAGATCGAATCCGGGAAAATGAAAGTGAGTCCGGAAGAAGTCGATCTTCAACACCTGCTCGAGCAGGTGGTGGACATGATGCGTCTGCGCGCCGAACAACTCGGGCTGTATCTGGCGCTCGAAACCGACCGTCTGACGGCGGTGGTGGTCGATCCGGGCATGCTGCGCCAGGTCCTGCTCAACCTGCTTTCCAATGCGCTCAAATTCACGCCGGCCGGCCAGGTCATCGTCTCGGCACGCGGCATGCCGGTCGATGCCGGACAGATCCGCCTGGACTTCGGCGTGCGTGACACGGGCATCGGGATTTCGCCGGAAGACTGCCAGCGCATCTTTTCCTCCTTCGAACAGGTCGGCTCGGCCCATCAGGGGGGCACCGGTCTCGGCCTGAGCATCAGCCGGCGCTACGTGCAGATGCTGGGCGGCGAACTAGCCGTCGATTCGGTGCCGGGCAAGGGATCGCACTTCCATTTCACCATCGTCGCCGCCGTCGCCGACATGGCACCGCCGCAACGTCCGCACCCCGACATACTGCGCCTGCCTCCGGGCGAAGGCGGCAAGCGCATCCTGATCGTGGATGACGGGCTGGAATCCCGGCTGCTCGTTCGCTCGCTGCTCGAACCGCTGGGCTTTGCCGTAGCCGAGGCAAGCAACCTGGCTGAAGGGCGCCGGACCATCGCCGACATCCGGCCCGACCTCATCCTGCTCGACTGGTTCCTGCCGGACGGCCACGGCCTGGACCTGATGCGCAGCCTGCCGGAGCCCCGCCCGCGCGTCGTCATGCTGACCGCCAATGCCATGGCCGAAACCCGCGCCCAGTCGCTGGCGGCCGGCGCCGACGATTTTCTCAGCAAGCCCTTTGAAAACGCCGGCCTGTTCCACATCATCGAACAGCAGCTGGGCATCACCTTCCAGCGCAGTCCACCGACGCCCCCGCCCTCCCCGCCGCCCGCAGCGGACGCCGACGCCTTGACGAAGCTGCCCGCCGCCCTGCGCGCCCAGCTCGTCCAGGCCGCCATTTCCCTCAACCCCGACGAAATCGCTGCCGCCGTCGCCCGCGTCGCCGAGGTGGCGCCCGAACTGGCCGCCTCGCTGAGCGACATTTCCAATCGCCGCCGCTATCCGGCGCTGTGGGAATTGCTCGGCATTCTGGACAAGGAATCATGACCTCGCAGATCG
>DATGXM010000287.1:0-2874 GCA_035298985.1 Azonexus sp.
CAACGTCTCGCCCCGCCCGTCGCCGGACGGCAAGACTCTCGCTTTCATCAGCCGCCGCGAAGGCCGCTTCCAGCTCGCCGTGATGGATCTGGCCAGCCGCCAGGTCCAGGTGCTGAGCGACTCCAACAAGGATGAATCTCCCAGTTTCGCTCCAAACAGCCGCATGATCCTGATTGCCACTGAAATTGGCGGTCGCGGCGTACTATCGGCTGTCTCCAGCGATGGCAGGATCAAACAACGCCTCTCGGTTGCCGCCGGCGATGTCCGCGAGCCGGCCTGGGGCCCTTACTACCAATAATCCACATCGGAGAACTTTGTGAAAAAACTGCTGATCCCTGCCCTGCTGTCCGCTCTGCTGGCTGCCTGCTCCACCACCCCGCTGCCGGAAGACAGCGGCGCCCCGGTCGAATCGCGTAGCAGCGGCTCGTCCTCTACCGGCGTGACCCCGGTGACCGCCGGCGGCCTCGACGCCAGCGGCCTGCCGCGCGAGCTGACCGACCCGAAGAGCAAGCTGTCGCAGCGCAGCATCTACTTCGACCTCGACAAGTACGAAGTCAAGGACGAGTACAAGGATCTGGTCGCCGCCCACGCCAAGTACCTGACCGCCAACAAGGGCTTCAAGGTTCTGCTCCAGGGCAACACCGACGAGCGCGGCAGCCGCGAATACAACCTGTCGCTCGGCCAGAAGCGTGCCGAAGCCGTCAAGCGTTCGCTGACCCTGCTGGGCGTCAAGGAAGACCAGATCGAATCCGTCAGCCTGGGCGAAGAAAAGCCGAAGAACCCGGGTCACGACGAAGCCGCCTGGGCCGAAAACCGTCGCGCCGACATCCTGTACAAGGCCCCGGACGGCCGCGGCGAGTTCTAAGCCATGCGCCCGGTTCGAATCGCCCTCCTGATCGCTGCCCTGGGTGCCGCACAGGCCCAGGCTGGCGTTTTCGACGACGACGAAGCGCGTCGCCAGATCGCCGACCAACGGATCAAAACCGAGGCGCGATTCGACCAGCAGGCCAAGGCCCAGCTGGATCTGTCCGCGCAGATCCAGCGCCAGGCCGAAGAGATCGCCCGCCTGCGCGGGCAGATCGAAACACTGAGCTACGAGCTGGAAACGGCCAAGAAGCGTCAGCAGGATTTCTACCTCGACCTCGATACGCGCCTGCGCAAGTTCGAGACCCCGGTTGCCGCCAACGGCGCCGGCGATCCGGCCGCAACAGCGGCCCCGGCCAAACCGACCGGCGACCCGGCCAAGGAAAGCCAGGAATACGAATCGGCCTTGAACCAGTTCAAGGCCGCCAAGTACAAGGATGCCGCCGCCGGCTTCGGCGCCTTCGTGCAAAAGTATCCGGACAGCTCGCTGGCGCCCAACGCCCAGTACTGGCTGGGCAACGCCTGGTATGCCCAGCGCGACTGCAAGCGCGCCATCGAGGCGCAGAGCGTGGTGACCACCAAGTATGCCGACAGCCCGAAGGCCCCCGATGCCTGGCTGGCAATGGCGACCTGCCAGCAGGAAATGGGTAACGCCAACGGGGCGAAACGCTCCCTGGAAACCGTCGTTGCCAAGTACCCGAGCGCTCAGGCCGCCGAAGTGGCCCGCGAAAGACTGAAGAAGAAGTAATTGGCCCTACGCATCACGGAAGTTTTCTACTCGCTGCAAGGCGAGGCCTCGCGCGCCGGCTTGCCGACGGTTTTCGTCCGCCTGACCGGCTGCCCGCTGCGCTGCACCTGGTGCGACACCACCTACAGCTTCACCGGCGGTGAAGCAGCGACGGTGGAGTCGGTACTCGCCGAGGTGGCAAAATATCCCACCCGCCAAGTCTGCGTGACCGGCGGCGAGCCGCTGTCGCAGAAGGACTGCCTGCCGCTGCTGACGGCGCTGTGCGATGCCGGCTACGACGTGTCGCTGGAAACCTCGGGCGCTCTCGACGTGGCCGGGGTCGATCCGCGCGTTTCGCGCATCATGGACCTCAAGGCGCCGGATTCCGGCGAACTGGCCCGCAATCTGTGGGAAAACCTGGCGCTGCTCAATCGGCGTGACGAAATCAAGATCGTCATCGCTTCGCGCAGCGACTACGAGTGGGCGCGCGACGTGTTGCGCGAAAGGCAGCTCGACCGTATCTGTCCGGTCCTCTTTTCCCCCGCCCAGGGCCTCATCGAGCCGCAGTCGCTGGCCGAGTGGATCCTCAAGGACGGCCTGAACGTGCGCTTCCAGCTGCAACTGCACAAACTGCTTTGGGGTAACATGCAGGGAAAATAGAAGACGGAGACAAAGTTGAACCCGAATCGTCGCAGATTTTCCCGCATACCCTTCCAAAGCCAAGCCACCCTGTTCCTGCCGGACGGCGAATACACCGTCAAAGTGCTCGACCTGTCGCTGCAGGGCGCCCTGATCGCGCCGACCGGCCCGATGTACGTGACGATGGGCAACAACGGCGTCCTGAAAATCCTTCTCGACGGCGCCGAGACCTGCATCCGCATGGGCGTGACGGTGGTGCACCACATGGCCGACGACAGCTATGGCCTGGCCTGCCGGGAAATCGACCTGGACAGCGTGACCCATCTGCGCCGCCTGGTCGCCCTGAACCTGGGCGACGAAGCGCTCGCCGAACGTGAATTCGCCCTGCTGGCGCATCACTGACCGGCAGGCAATCAGGCATCGCCCGCGCAAGCTCGCGGGCTGCCCAGCGTCCCCGCAACGGGTCGTACAGCCTGAACAGGCTACCTTCGGGGATTAAATGCCCAGATAGCGGTGCCAGATGCCGTGATCGGCGTCGAGCTGCGCCGAGCTGCCCTGCCAGACGACTTGCCCGCGCTCGATGATGGTGTGGCGGTCGGCCAGCCCGATCAGCTTTTCCACGTACTTGTCGATGACCAGCACGC
>DATGXM010000288.1:0-2045 GCA_035298985.1 Azonexus sp.
CTCAACCTGCCGATTCGCGAAGCGCCGGTGGTGCGTCCGGCAGCCGCAGCAGCCTGATTACTTGAGACGGCCGAGGAAACGTTCGCGTGCCTCGGCCAGCGCGGGCAGGGCGGATGCGTCGAGCAGTTCGCTGCAGGCCCGGTAAAAGTCGTCGAATGCCGCGAGCACCTTTTTCTCTTCCACTTTCCTGCGCAGGCCTGGCTTGTCCTCGTCGCGGGACGGCACGTCGAGTGGCTTGAGAATTGCATAGCGGGGAATCATCTGCTGTCCCCCTTCTTCAGAAGAGGCTGTGACCGGGCCGGTCTTCACGAAAATCTTGCCGTTGTATTCGAAGCGATCGCCGATCGCCAAGTGTTGCAGTTTCATGCTGGTGTTTCCGGATTGCGAGATGGGGGGAGTGTAGCCCATTCTCCGCTTGCCAAAAATCGATTACTGTACAAAAATACAGCTAACGAATTTTGCAGGAGCAGACCATGAAGCTCACGCCACGCCAGCAGGAAATTCTCGATTTCATCAAGAACACCGTCGAAGTGCTCGGCGCGCCGCCAACGCGGGCCGAAATCGCCTCCGCCTTCGGCTTCGCCTCGCCCAATGCGGCGGAAGACCACCTCAAGGCGCTCGCCAAGAAGGGCGCCATCAATCTTGAACCGGGTTCGGCTCGTGGCATCCGCCTCGTCGAGCAGCTGGGTTTGCCATTGATCGGCAGCGTTGCGGCAGGTTCGCCGATTCTCGCCGTCGAAAACGTGCAGGGACGCTATGCCTTCGATGCCGGCATGTTCAATCCGCGCGCCGATTTCCTGCTCAAGGTCCGCGGCCTGTCGATGATCGATGTTGGTATCTACGATGGCGATCTGCTGGCTGTACATAAGACCAATCAGGCCCGCGACGGCGAGATCGTCGTCGCCCGAATCGATGAGGAAGTGACCGTCAAGCGCCTGCAACGCAAGAGCGGGCATATCGAACTGATCGCCGAAAACCCCGATTTCGAGCCCATCGTCGTTCGTCCCGGCGAAGTTGAATTCGCCATCGAGGGCGTTGCCGTCGGCCTGATACGCGGGGCGGGTTCCAAACTGTCATGAACGCCTTGCCGTTGCCGGTCGCCTTGGCGGATGTGCTGGCCAGAGGCGATGTCTGGCGCGGCGACGCGCTGCCTGGTCTCCTGAAGCCACAATTCCGAGCAAACATCCCGAACTTGACGTTGAATTGCTGGGGGCTGGTGGGCTGAATTTGGTAGACACCAAAAACAACGCGAGACGCGCTCGGACGCGGTACTCGTACTGCTCGCGGAGCGGGGTGGCAGCGAAGCAGGCGGCAGAGTCGTCAGCGGCCACAGTCACCGAACCCTTCTCGACGCCCAGGTCGTATATCTGGCTGATGGAACAATCTTGCCGTCTGAGGCGGTTGTGTAGCGAAGTGTTACGACCGGGGAAATGGTTGCAGGATGGATAAAAGAGGCTTCTTCAGGGTTACCGGCGCCGGGCGGCGGCGCTTCGGGTCGTCGCTCTGCTGGCGGGTGATCTGGACGGGGGCCGCCGCGTTGTCGTAGTCGATGTCGGCGACGTAGCGGAAAGCTCAAATTGCGGCCAGGCAGCTTGGCGTTGGGCGCCTGGCCGAACTGGAACCAATGGCCGGCGCCGGAAAACTCGATGGATTGCGTCTTGGCGACGCCTAGCGTGGTGGCGGACTCTTACAGCGATGCGGCGTGGGCGGTGTGGGTGGAAAGGGCGGCGGCAAGCAGGGTTGCTGTGATGCCGAGAGCGGGGAAGGTCGGGCGACGCATGGATTCCTCCTGGGCGGATTGTGGTTTGAAACCACTCCGTTGCAGGAGGTGTGCCACTCGGTGGAAATTGGTGGTGGCCGCGGAAGTGTTTGTGGCGACAGGTTTTTTGCAGATGGCCCAGGGAAGTCGGGGCGGGCCGGGAGCCGCCAGTTGCTGCTGGCCGGGCAGCCGCTGTTGAATGGGCAACAGCGGGCTGCTAGCTTTCCGTGTCGGCTACTGGCTCAGGGCGGCCTGCTTGGCACGCACCGGGGCGGCCGGCTTGTGT
>DATGXM010000289.1:0-11967 GCA_035298985.1 Azonexus sp.
CACGCGCCGAACCGGTCTCGACCACCAGGCCAGCGCTGGTACGCAGGCCCTTCTTGACGAGGTGCTGATGGATCGTGGAGGTCGCCAGCAGCGCCGGAATAGCGACATGCTCGCCGTCCACCTTGCGGTCGGAGACGATCAGGATGTTGGCGCCGGAACGAACGGCATCCTCGGCATCAGCAGCCAGGGAAGCCAGACGCGCCTCGATGCCTTCCTTGCCCCAGGAAACCGGATAGCAGATATCCAGTTCGAAGGAGCGGAACTTGCCCGAGGTGAACTGCTCGATGTTGCGCAGCTTCTCGATGTCGGCAGCGGACAGCACCGGCTGCGACACTTCCAGACGGATCGGCGGGTTGATGTCGTTGGTGTTCAGCAGGTTCGGCTTCGGGCCGATGAACGACACCAGCGACATGACCAGTTCCTCGCGGATCGGGTCAATCGGCGGATTGGTCACCTGGGCGAACAATTGCTTGAAATACGTGTAGAGCGTCTTGTTCTTCTTCGACAGCACCGGCAGGGCAGAGTCGGTACCCATCGAACCGGTCGGCTCTTCGCCGTTTTGGACCATCGGCTCCAGGATGACCTTGATGTCTTCCTGGGTGTAGCCAAAGGCCTGCTGGCGGTCGAGCAGGGTCGTCGCCGGAGCAGCAGATTTTTCTTCCGGTGCCGGCACTTCGTCGAGCTTGATGCGGATCTTCTCGATCCATTCGCGGTAGGGCTTGGCGTTGGCCAGGGAATTCTTCAGCTCCTGGTCGTCGATGATGCGGCCCTGCTCCATGTCGATCAGGAACATCTTGCCCGGCTGCAGACGCCACTTCTTGACGATCTTCTTGTCCGGAATCGGCAGCACGCCGGATTCGGAAGCCATGACCACGAGGTCGTCGTCGGTGACCAGATAGCGGGCCGGACGCAGGCCGTTACGGTCCAGCGTGGCGCCGATCTGGCGGCCGTCGGTGAAGGCGACGGCGGCGGGGCCGTCCCACGGCTCCATCATGGCGGCATGGTATTCATAGAAGGCGCGACGGTTTTCGTCCATCGTCGTGTGCTTTTCCCAGGCTTCCGGGATCATCAGCATGACGGCCTGGGCCAGCGAGTAGCCGCCACCCATGACGAGCAGTTCGAGCGCGTTGTCAAAGGACGCGGAGTCCGACTGGCCGGGGTAATGCAGCGGCCAGACCTTCTTCAGGTCATCGCCGAGAATGGGCGAGGAAATCGCCTGCTCGCGGGCCTTGAACCAGTTGACGTTGCCACGCACGGTGTTGATTTCACCGTTGTGGGCTATGTAGCGGAACGGATGGGCGAGGTCCCAGGTCGGGAAGGTATTGGTCGAGAAACGCTGGTGCACCAGGGCCAGCGCGGTGACGGTGCGCTTGTCCTGCAGGTCGAGGTAATACACGCCGACCTGGTCGGCCAGCAACAGACCCTTGTAGTTCACGGTACGAGCCGAGAACGACGGCACGTAGAACTCCTGGCCGTGCTTCAGCTTCAACGACTTGATGGCGTTGGCGGCGCGGCGGCGGATGATGTACAGCTTGCGCTCGAGGGCGTCGGTGACGAAAACGTCCGGACCGCGGCCGACGAAAATCTGCTTGATTACCGGTTCCTTGGCCTTGACCGTCGGCGACATCGGCATCTCGCGGTTGACCGGCACGTCGCGCCAACCGAGGATGATCTGGCCTTCGGCCAGGACGGAACGCTCGATTTCCTCGATGCAGGCGTGGCGCGAAGCGGCCTCCTGCGGCAGGAAGACCATACCGACACCGTACTCGCCGTTCGGCGGCAGTTCGACGCCCTGCTTGGCCATTTCCTCGCGATAGAACTGATCCGGAATCTGGATCAGGATACCGGCACCGTCACCCTGCAGCGGGTCGGCGCCGACGGCGCCGCGGTGGTCGATATTTTTGAGGATCAACAAACCCTGCTCGACGATATTGTGGCTCTTCTGGCCTTTGACATGGGCGACAAAGCCTACGCCGCAAGCGTCGTGCTCGTTGGCGGGGTCGTACAAACCCTGCCGATCAGGTACTGCCGGTTCCATCACACGCATTCCTTCAAAGTACTTGGCCCTCCTGCATCAGGGCCAATGATGAAAAAAGCCGAACGCCATATTTGACGCTTCGGCCTGTACGAAAATTTAAGGCAACCATTAAATATACTGGAAAACCCCTGTCGAATCAAGATGCTGGAATGCACCAAACCCGGACTTTTGCGCTCAGTTTCTCCCCGCCGCGGTGCATCGCGTTTCGATCGCCGCAGCGATCTGTTCTACCGACGCAACATCGGAAACCACTGCCTTGCCGATACCCTGCAACAGCACCAGGCGCAACTTCCCGTCCTGCACCTTCTTGTCGTGACTCATCAACTCAAGATAACGATCAACGCCAAGCTGCGGGCCGATGACCGGCAAACCTGCCCGGACAAATATCCGCTCTATCCGCGCCACCGTCGGCGCCTCGACCCAGCCGAGGAGACAGGACAATTCGGCAGCGATCAGCGTTCCGGCGGCAACCGCTTCGCCGTGCAGCCACTCGCCGTATCCCATGCCAGTTTCGATGGCATGACCGAAGGTATGCCCCAGATTGAGCAGAGCCCGCTCCCCGCTTTCGCGTTCGTCGGCCGCCACCACCTCCGCCTTGTTGGCACAGGAACGCTGGACCGCATAGACCAGTGCCGCCTGATCGCGCGCCAGCAGCTTGTCGAGATTGACCTCCAGCCAGTCGAAAAATTCCGGATCGCGAATCAGGCCGTACTTGATCACCTCGGCCAGCCCCGCCTTCAGCTCACGATCCGGCAGGGTATCGAGCGTAGAAATATCGGCCAGCACCAGCTTGGGCTGATAAAACGCCCCGATCATGTTCTTGCCCATCGGGTGATTGATCGCCGTCTTGCCACCCACCGACGAATCGACCTGGGACAGCAAGGTGGTCGGCACCTGAATGAAAGGCATCCCCCGCTGATAACAGGCCGCGGCAAATCCCCCCATGTCGCCGATGACGCCGCCGCCCAAGGCTATCAACACAGTGCTCCGCTCACAACGCTCGGTCAGCAGGCCGTCAAAAATCAGGTTGAGCGTTTCCCAGGTCTTGAATTTCTCGCCATCGGGCAGGATGACGGGCAACACCGCAACACCACCTGCAGCCAACGAGACGCTCAGGCGTTCGAGATACAGCGGCGCCACTGTTTCATTGGAAACCACCACTGCCTTCTTCTGCTTGATGTGCGGCAGTATCAACTCCGGTCTGGACAACAGTCCAGGACCAATGTGAATCGGATAGGAGCGCTCATCGAGCGCGACATGGAGCGTTTCGGTCAAGCTTTGCATAGGCGGTTGAATTCTCTCAATAGATGCTGAACGATGCCGGCTGCAACCAAATGGGAGCCATCGACAACGATATGGGCAGTCTCCCGGTACAGAGGATCGCGTACCGCATGAAGTTCCTCAAGCTTGGCCAACGGGTCGTCCACATGCAGCAAGGGGCGATTCCGGTCGTGGCGCGTCCGCTCGTACAATAGCCTCGGCGGGACATTCAGATAAACCACCCATCCCGTTTCGTTCAGCCGGCGTCGATTTTCAGGATTAATGACCACGCCCCCCCCGGTTGCCAGTACCAGATCCGCGCCAGCCGTCAAATCATGAATGGTCTGTGCCTCGCGACGCCGGAAACCGTCCTCGCCCTCTATCTCAAAGATGGTCGGAATCGGAACTCCGGTCCGTTCGACGATTTCGTGATCGGAATCCAGGAATGGCCGCCCTAAACGCTTGGCCAGCATACGCCCGACCGTCGTCTTGCCAGCACCCATCAGGCCGACCAAGTAGATATTTCGATGATGTTCCACGTCAGAATTTTAGCCGAGTCTTGATGAGGCACAAAAAAGCCGGCTATTGCCGGCCTTTTTTTACAATACAACCTAAACGCTAATCAAACCGCGTTTTGTCGGAAATAACCCTCGGCGTAATGAAAACCAACAATTCGCGACGATTGCCGGTATCGTTTTTGTACTTGAACAACCATCCCAGGAACGGAATATCTCCCAACAACGGCACCTTCTCAACTGTATCTTCGGTCTTCGTGATAAATACGCCACCGATCACCACCGTCCCGCCGTTTTCGACAACAACGTTTGTTTCGACAATCGAGCTCTTTATCGGAGGATTCCCTAACACCGCCTTCGTCCAATCAGGTTCCTCCTTTTTGACGACCAAAGCCATGCGCACCGTACCTTCCGGCGTTATCTGCGGCGTAGCTTCCAGGGACAGCTTGGCTGGTTTGAAACTTACCGTCTGAGTAACCGATGTACCGGTGGTCTGGGTAGTTACATAAGGAACCTCCGTACCATCTTCAATTTTTGCTTTAACGTTATTTGCAGTAATGACCCGCGGACTGGAAATAATTTTGCCGATACCATCCGACTCAAGCGCTGCAATCTCTAGGTTCAAAAACTTTGTCAAATTGGAATTGAACAGCGAGAGTGCCAAGGTGCCACCACTTGAAGTGTAGGAAGGCAAATTTACGCCCACCGTCGATGTTGACGTCTGCACCCCGGAAGACGAGGTACTGCCACCGCGGGTATTCCATCCGCTTCCGCCGAGAACATTGGCCTTGTTACTTAGAAAATTCAATCTAGTACCTAGATTGCGGTTAAAACTATCGCTAGCCTCCACAACTCGAGCCTCAATCAGTACTTGGCGTGCCCCGATATCAATCGCACTGATAAAGGATCGAATCTCTTCCAGTTTGGAGGGAATATCGTTAATGAAGATCAGGTTCGATTGTGGGTCGGCTACAGCACTGCCCCGTTTGCTCAGAATACGTTGTGTCGGACCAGCTGCCCCACCGCCACCCCCGGCCGGCGCAAGACCTGCCAGGAGTCGTGCAACGTCTGCAGCTTTCTGATAGTTCAATTGAAATTGCTCAAGCTTAAGCGGCTCAAGTTCACTGATCTGCTGCTTTGACTCGAACTCGAGTTTCTCACGTGTCGCTATCTCATCGCGCGGAGCAATCATGATGATGTTGCCCTTCTTGCGCATATCCAAGCCTTTTTGCTGGAAAATAATGTCAATGACCTGATCAGCCGGGACATCCTTCAACACTAGTGTCGTGGTACCTGTCACCGTTTCGCTGATCACAGCATTCAAGCCAAGTTCTTCGGCCATCAAACGCAGCAAAGCGCGCACATCGCCGTTCTGATAGTTAATGCTCACACGCGGTCCCTGATAGCCCACCTTGGCGCCTTGAACCAATTTATTGGGGTCTTCAACGATACGCTTGACCTCAACGATAAACTGATTATCGCTTTGATACGCATTATGTTCCCACAACCCCTTGGGGGAGATGACCATCCGCACATTATCGCCATTGGCCTTAGTTTCAATAGCCATAACGGGGGTTGCGAAGTCGGTGACATCCAGTTTGCGCCGCAAGCGATCCGGAATGCTTGTCTTCATGAAGTCGACAACAAGGTTCGGCCCCTGCTGCCGGATGTCAATACCCGTCCCGGAATCACTCAGGTCCACGACGATACGGCCTTCGCCATCCTTTCCACGGCGGAACATCACATCACTCACAGAATGCCGGGAACCCACCAGGCTTTCCTCCGCAAACCGGGTCGAACGGGAGGCTGTTGAATCTGAAACCCGGTCTATCGGGGTAAGCGTCACATAGAGGGACTTGCCGTCAATCCGCGTTTTGTAATTCAGATTTTTGATCAGATTCAACACTACACGTGTTCGGTCGCCCACCTGCACTACATTCATGCTACGCAAGTCACCCTGATTGAAAACCTGACTGTTTCTCCCCAAGTCGTTTGCCGTCGACTGAAAGTCCAGCGCAATTTTCGCGGGACTGGCGACACTAAATCCAGGAGGAGGAGCAGAAAGAGGTTCCTTCATATCAATTCGCAGCGCGACTTCGTTGCCTTGCTGTGCAACATTGACGGCCTCAATCGCATTGGCAGGTTGAACCTCCGCTCGAACCGTCGGAGGCAAAGCAAGACAGACCACAAAAGCGGCCACTACATGTTTGATGATTTTCATTTCTTGCTTCCCTCCTTGCTCTGCAGGTAGAGCGAACTCTTGCGTTCGCTCCAGTCACCGGCAGAATCCTGTATCAATTCCCGCAATTGCACTTCGGTATCCGAAATCTGAGTCACCATACCGAAATCAAGCCCCATGTAGTCACCAACCTTGACTTGCTTGACCTTGTCTTCTACCTGTATGACCGCCATTGGGCGCTTGTTGACGTTCATGTAGCCGATCATCTTGAGCGACTCTAGCGGGTACTTCTCGAGCATGCTGTTACGGATCTCCCGTGCCTCGAAATCAGGCTGGAAGGCCCCCCCTTTACCGGCAAGTTGCTTATATCGGGATTCCGGTTCGATTTTGCTTGGTTTGAAGGGGTCCAGCGTCCCGTCCATGTCATAGGGAACGGGTTCATATGGCTTGACCTCCGGCAACTTTGGCACGTTACCCCGCATATCCTTGGTGTTGTCGGCCATCCATTGTTTCAGGTCTTCGTGCTCCCCGCCGGCGCAAGCTCCCAAGGCGCCACAGAGGGCAATGAGCAATAGTCGTTTCACTTCTTCGCTCCTTGCGCAGCCTTCTTCTCCTGCTCGGCTTTCTTCTGCTTGGCAACCTCCTCCTCGTCGAGATAACGGAAGGTTTTAGTTGTCGCATCGAGCGACAACTGCCCACCGTCCTTAATCGGAGCGATGGAAATATTATTCAGCGTGACAATGCGGGGAAGCTTGGCGATATCGGCTGCAAAAGCTCCAAAATCATGATAGCCGCCGTTTATTTTGACGGTAATCGGCAGTTCGGCGTAGAAGTCCTTGATTTGCTCCTGACCTGGCTTGAACAGTTCGAATTGCAGACCACGCCCCAAACCCGCCTGGTTAATCTCGATCAGAAGCGCCTCGATTTCGGACCTGTCCGGCAATTGCTTCAACAACGCGCCGAAAGAACGATCAATCTCAGCCAATTGTTGCACATAGAGATCGAGATTGACCGCCTGGCGCTTCTTGTCGAGATACTGCTGTTTCAGCGTTTGTTCTTCCCGTTCCTTCGTCTCCAGTTCGACAAACTGGTCATTCCAGACGAACCACCAACCCGCCGCGACGATGGTGACGAACAAGCCGACCAAAATGGAAATCTTGGGAATCAGCGGCCACGAACCCGGATCATTCGGGTTCATGAAGCGGAAGTCATCCGCAATAGACTGCAGGTCTATCTTGGCCAAGGAGATGGATGGTGCTTTCACTTTTTCCCCTTTTCATCTTCAGGCTTGATCCGGGTCAGAATGAAATTCATCCCGAATTCATAGACTCGACGCCCGTTGACGACAACGGCCTTGCTCTCCAGCAGTTGCGGTTGCTCCATCCACGGCGAAGCATCCAGATTGCGCATCAAAGCAGAAATCCGGGCATTCGACTGGGCATGGCCGACAAGATTGACCTTCAGACCATCCTGTTTGACGGATTTCAGATAGATACCTTCGGGAACCTGCTTGACCAGTTCGCTGAGCAGATAGACGGTCTCGCCACGATCCCGCTGCAGATTCTCGATAACCTGTTTTCTGGCCAGGAGCGCTTGCGTTTGTTCCTTCAGGCGCTTGATCTGGTCAAGCTGTTTGTCCAGAACGGCAATTTCGCTTTTAAGAAACTCGTTCGAGCTTTCCTGATTGCTGATCGCATTGCCGATCAAGGTATATCCGGCAAAAACAATCAGTGCTGCAAGCACGAACACCAAGCCGGCCAGCACGAAAAATTGCTCGCGCCGCGCTTTCTTGGCTTCTTCACGATGGGGAAGGAGGTTGATGCGAATCATGATGGATCAAACCTCCGCAACGCCAGCCCGCAGGCGACCATCAGCGAGGAAGCATCGGCCAGCAGGCTTTTCGCTCGTACGCGATCGGACAGCACCATATTGGCAAACGGATTGGCGATCAGGGTATTGACCTGTGTCCGCGTCGCCACGACCTCATCGACACCCGGAATCACGGCACAGCCGCCGGCGAGCACGATATGGTCTACCTGGTTGTACTGGGTCGAGGTGAAGAAGAATTGCAGCGCCCGGGACACTTCCAGCGCCAAGTTCTCCATGAACGGATTCAGCAACTCGATTTCGTAGCCCTCCGGCAGATTGCCCGCCCGCTTGGCCGCTTCGGCATCCTCCAGGCTCATCCCGTAATGGCGGGCGATATCCTGGGTCAATTGGCCGCCGCCGAAAGCCTGTTCGCGGGCATAAACCTGCTGCCCGTTGCGCAGAACGGTCAGGTTCATCACATTGGCCCCGGCATCGATCAGCGCCACGACCTGATTCTTGCCGGACTCCGGCAACTGGCGCTCGATCAGTTCGAAAGCCGCCAGCGTTGCGAAGGACTCGACATCAACGACCGTCGCCTTCAGGCCCGCCGCATCGGCCACCGCAACGCGGTCTTCGACGCGCTCCTTCTTCGAAGCGGCAATCAGCACCTCAAGTTCGTCGGGTACGGCCGGCGCCGGGCCGAGTACCTGATAGTCCAGATTGACTTCGTCGATGGCAAATGGAATGTACTGGTTCGCCTCGGTTTCGACCTGGGCCTCCAGTTCATCATCGCGCAAACCGGCCGGCACGATGATCTTTTTCGTGATCACCGCAGACCCGGGCAAGGCCATGGCGACGTTGCGGGTCGAGGTGCCCATGCGCTTCCAGGCACGCTTGACACAATCGACGACACCATCCAGGTTCGCGATATTGCCATCGGACACCGCATCCTTGGGCAACACCTCGATGGTGTAGCGCTCAACGCGATAGCCGTCTTTCCCGTTGGCAGTCAACTCGACCATCTTGACGGCGGACGAACTGATGTCCAGACCGAACAGGGAGTGCGCCTTAGGATTTAACAACGCCGAGATATCGAAGCCCACCAGACCCCCAAAAAGTCCTTACGGATTACGAAGTTACAAAAAGAACCAATAATTCACTTCAGATGCTAGCAACAAGCTATAGGCATGTAAAGCATTTTCACGGCGGCAAAAAGGCCCGGCGTATAATCGGCGCCACGCATTTTTTACCCCTGAATACCGTGCCCCCGATGCCGTCAACGCTACGCCTATTCCTGTACCCTGTCATATTCCTGCTTGGACTGGTCGCCATGGGTATCGCGATGGTGCTGATCGTCCTGGTACTGACCTATCCGAACCTGCCGTCCCTCGAAGTACTGACCGACTACCGCCCGAAGATCCCGCTGCGCGTCTATACCGCGGACGGCTTCCTGATCGGCGAATATGGCGAGGAACGTCGGGCCGTGGTGGCCATCCAGGACGTCCCGCCCATCATGAAAAATGCCATCCTGGCCGCCGAGGACGACCGCTTCTACCAGCATGGCGGGATCGACTACACGGGCATTCTGCGCGCCGCTGGCGCCAATCTGATCGGTGGCGGCAAGCGCCAGGGGGCGTCGACCATTACCCAGCAGGTCGCCCGCAATTTCTTCCTGACCGGCGAAAAGACCTATACCCGCAAACTGTACGAGGCCCTGCTGTCGTTCAAGATCGAAAGCAGCCTGACCAAGGACCAGATTTTCGAGCTGTATATCAACCAGATTTTCCTCGGCCAGCGCGCCTACGGATTCGCTGCGGCAGCGCAGATCTATTTCGGCAAGCCGCTCAAGGACATCTCGATCGCCGAAGCCGCGATGCTGGCCGGCCTGCCCAAGGCGCCGTCGACCTACAACCCCATCGTCAACCCGACTCGCGCCAAGGTTCGCCAGCAATATGTACTGCGCCGCATGCACGAACTGGGCTACATCACCGCCAGCCAGCACGCCGCTGCCCTCAAGGAACCGCTGGTCGTCAAGCGCGAACTGGCCGGTTACGCGGTCCATGCCGAATACGTCGCCGAAATGGCCCGCCAGATCACGGCCGAGCGTTTCCCCGAGGAGGTCTATTCGCGTGGGATGAAGGTGTACACCACCATCGTCAAGGCTGAGCAGGAAGCCGCCTACAACAGCCTGCGTAAGGGCGTCATGGACTATGACCGGCGGCATGGCTACCGCGGCGCCGAATCCTATCTGGACATGAGCGACATCAAGTCCGATCAGGATGAATCCATCGACGAGGCACTGCAGGACATCGCCGATACCGGCGACCTGATTCCGGCTCTTGTCTTGGTCGCCGATGCTAGGCAGATTCGCGCCTATCGGAAGGGCGGCGAAATCGTCACCCTGACCGGCGACGCCACCAAGTTCGCCGCCAAGATGCTCGACGACAAGGCGCCCCCCAACAAGCGCCTGAAGCGCGGCGCCATCATTCGCCTGCAGAAGGACGACAAGGGAAGCTGGCAGATCAGCCAGTTGCCGGAAGTCGAGTCGGCCTTCGTCGCCATCTCGCCGCAGGACGGCGCGATCCGCGCCCTGGTCGGCGGCTTCGATTTCAACCGCAACAAGTTCAACCACGTCACCCAGGCGTGGCGGCAGCCGGGCTCCAGCTTCAAGCCCTTCATCTACTCCGCCTCGCTGGAAAAGGGATACAGCCCGAACAGCGTGATCGCCGACGAACCCATCGTCATTCCGGCCAGCCAAACCGGCGCCCAGGCGTGGGAACCGCACAACTACGACGGCAAGTACGAAGGTCCGATGAAGATGCGAACGGCGCTCGCCAAGTCCAAGAACATGGTGTCGATTCGCATCCTGCAGGCCATCGGCACTAACTACGCCCAGGATTACGCGACACGCTTTGGTTTCGACGCCGCCAAGCATCCGCCCTACCTGACCATGGCCCTCGGCGCCGGGTCGGTCACGCCGTGGCAGATGGTCAGTGCCTACTCCGTGTTCGCCAACGGCGGCTACAAGGTGAATCCCTTTGTCGTCCGCGAGATTCGCGACGAGCGCGACCAGGTGGTGGCCCGCTCGGCCGAAATCGAGGCCGGCAACGAGGCGATCCGCGCCATCGATCCGCGCAATGCCTTCATGATGGACAGCATGCTGCGCGACGTGACCATCTACGGTACCGCCGCCAAGGCCTCCGCCCTCCTGAAACGCCAGGATCTGGCCGGCAAGACGGGCACCACCAACGAATACGTCGACGCCTGGTTCTGCGGCTACCAGATGACTGTCGCCGGCTGCGCGTGGATCGGTTTCGACCAGCCGAAGAAACTCGGCGACAAGGAAACGGGGGGCGTCGCGGCGCTACCGATCTGGATCGGCTACATGAACCGCGCCTTGAAGGATGTGCCGATGCAATTGCCGCAGGCGCCGGAAGGCTTGGTCGCCGTTGGCGAAGGACGCGAACGGACGTATATCTACGCCGAGAACGTCAAGGAGCGGCCACCGGAAGAAGAGGCCGGCGATGCGGCTCCCTTGCCCAAACCCGACCTGAGCGTACCGCCCAGCGACTGATCAGCGCAGGTCCACCGACTCGCCGGCCTGCTGGCTGGCGAGTTGCGACAACTTGTCGAGCAATTCGGCATTGTCCCGCGTATCGCGCCAGACCGAACCGTCCCACCGGAAATGGAACCCGCCGGCCCGGGCGGCAACCCAGATTTCCTGGTTCACGCCGTGGCGATTGACGATGATCTTACTGTCGTCGGCAAACTCTATTTCCAGCACGCCACCCGTCCCCAATTCGAAATCCAGGTCGGCGCCACTCGCCTCGAGAGCCGCTTCGATCCCGGCCAGCGTCGCGTCGGCCAGGCGGTTGAAATCCTTGTCATCCATGGTGTGCTAACATCCCGCTCTTCGCTGACAGCGCCCCAAACATGTCCAGAATCGCTGCACTACTGATCATTCTTGGCCTTGCCGCCTGCGGCATGCGAGGCCAGCTCGAAAGGCCGTCCGGCCCGGCGTCGGAACCGCTGCTGGGCAGCGGCAAAGCGCCTGCCAAGGATGTTAGCACGACCACTCGCCCCAACGCCCAATGACCCACTTTGCCCTGAAAAACGGCGTCCTGCACGCCGAATCCGTCGCCCTCCCCGCCCTCGCCGAACAGTTC
>DATGXM010000290.1:0-3692 GCA_035298985.1 Azonexus sp.
AAACGCCGGCCGGACGCCAAGATCAACGGTGTATCGATCGAGCCCTTCTTGTCCCGCCCGAATGGTCGCGAACTGATGATCGGCGTCTTCCGCGACCCGATTTTCGGGCCGGTGATCACCTTCGGCGCCGGCGGCTTCGACGTCGAGATCTTCAGCGACCGCTCGGTCGCCCTGCCGCCGCTCAACCGCTTCCTGGCCAAGGATCTGATCGACTCGACACGCGCCTCGAAGATACTCGGTAATTTCCACAACATGCCGCCGGCCGACCGTGATGCAATCAAGGAAGTGCTGCTCTGCATCTCGGAAATGGTCTGCGAACTGCCGTGGATCCAGGAGCTCGACCTCAACCCGCTGATCGTCGACGAAAACGGCGCCATCGCTGCCGATGCCCGCATCGTCATCGACCATGCAGCGAGCACCAGCGGCGACCGCTATGCCCACATGTCGATCTACCCCTACCCGGTGCATCTGATCCAGGAATGGCAGATGAACGACGGCCAGGTCGTCACCATCCGACCGATCCGTCCCGAAGATGCCGACATGGAGCAGGAATTCGTCAAGAACATGTCCGATGAATCGCGCTACTACCGCTTCATGGACACCTTGCGCGAACTGACTCAGACCATGCTGGTCCGCTTCACGCAGATCGACTACGACCGCGAGATGGCGCTGGTCGCCACCATCACCCAGGAAGTCGAGGACAACGTGGACGGCGTCGAGCCCTACGACAAGCAAATCGGCGTCGCCCGCTACGTGGTCAATCCGGACGGCGAATCGGTCGAATTCGCGCTGGCCGTCGGTGACGACTGGCAGAAATGTGGCGTCGGCCGCAAGCTGATGACTGCACTGATCGAATGCGCCCGTATGAAGGGGTATCGCGCCGTCGTCGGCGACGTGCTGTCCACCAACGCCAAGATGTTCCGCCTGATGACCAGCCTCGGCTTCACCATCCACCCGCACCCGGACGACACCGCCGTCAAGCGCGTGGTCAAGCCGCTGACCGGCTGATACGCGGCAGCAAGGAAGCGCAATAAAGCCGGCAAACGCCGGCTTTTTTACGCCCCGGATGCCTGAATCAGCGCATCAGCCCATGCGTTCGCTGCGCGCCCGGTCCCACAGCTTTTTGTTCATGGCATCGATCGGCAATCCCAAGCGCAAGGTCCGCTCCAGTTCGCGGAAGAGCGGCATCAATTGCATCCCCACGGTCCCCAGGCAGGGCCGCAAGACGGCCGGATCGGTCGACGCCATCAGTTCCTTCAGGCGCGGCACGAACGCCTCGCAGCTCCCCGCCCCCGAATCCCGGCGAATGACCCGCGCAACGACCTGATTGCCGCCATCCCGCTGTGCCTCGCGCAGACGGTCGTGCGCCAGATTGAGCATTTCCTGCCCCGACAGGCTCGCCCCGTCTTCGGGCAGTACCGAAATTCCCGCGCTGACGGTCAGATCGATGCGCTGGCCGCGCACCGCGATCTGGGCGGTGGCCATCGCCTTGCAGATGCGATTGGCAAAACTGGTGCAGATCGCAGAAGTCGTATCCGGCGCCACAATGACCACCCGTCCGCCGGGCAATTCGCCGATCACATCGTCCGAGCGAATTTTGCGCGCAACCATGAAGGAAAATTTCTGCACGGTGCGGGCAACCAGTTCGGCGCCGTAGCGGGCCACCAACTCGTCGTGCCGGTCTATCCCGAAGGCCAGAATGCCGACTCCCTTGCCCTCGACGGCACCGGGCAGGACTTTGGCCAGACACTCGTCGATTTTTTCCTGCGCATAGACCGGGCTGGCATTGTCCAGGGCGTCGTCACCCTCGTCCACCGGCAAGCCTTCGGAACTCTCCAGCCCCTGCATATCACGCATTTTGCCGAGGATGTCGGAGACGCCGACGTCGGTATGGGTCCCAAGTTCGTCGTCCTCCGCCTCCTCGGCTGGCGGCGCCGCCATTACGGCGACCTCGGCCGTTGTATCGGACGCAAGTTCTTCGTCGGCTATGCCGTGGACATCATGGACACGGGTACGCAACAGACCAACTAGGCTTTCCATCGACGCGCTGCTCGAATCCTTGGCGACAAAATCGGTCACCCCGAGATTGCGGGCATGCCGGCGTTCGGATTCGCCGAAGGAATTGGAAACAACCAGAAAGAACGGCAAGGACTTGAGACGGGTCAGCTTGCTGGCACGCGCCCGCTCCAGCAGGCCGAGGCCGTCCAGCCGCGTCAGGCTCACGCCGGACACCACGCCGACAATAGCGCTGTCGAGCACCAGGCTCTGCCAGGCCGATTCGCCGCTCGCTTCTTCGCGAACATCGAAATGTTCGGCCAGTTGTCTGGCCAGTGAGGCACGAACCACTTTCGAGGCATCGGCAACCAGGACCTTCCGCTTCGGCGTCATATCTCTTCCAGTTTTTCAAGCGCTTTCAAGTGCTTGCTTGGCGTTCACGATAAGAGGGAGAGTTTAAGCGACCGGCATCCACACTCGTCAAGCATTGCGAATGAAAATCGCGCTTAATTTTGCCGAACGTTGTACGCAGGCTATTTTTTTCGAAGTGTGGAATATGCCACGGACTATCCGTTTGGCATTGGGGTATTGTGCTGAACAGGAGGTTCGACCCATGACAACATCTGCAACCATCATCCTCGTCAAGAATGAATTTATCGCCACGCTGGCAGACGGTCGCCGCATCGAACGGAGCGAACTGCGCGAAATGGCCGCCGCGCTGGCCAAAGCAGGTGTGCACGCCGCTGACGTGCAGTTCGAATGGAACGGCAGCGTCGGACAGCGCATGATCACCGCCGGGCAACAAGTCGCCATGCGTGCCGAAATCCGCCGCCAGGAACGTCTGACCGGCAAGGGCCTCGCCGTCGCCGCCTAGGCCGGCTTCCAAGCGCCCAATAAAAACCCTACTCCCGACGCGCTTGATTTTCGGCTATGACTCGGCGATAGTTCGCCATCATCTGATTTCCACATAAGCCCTATTTCCCATGTCCGCTATCCGTACCTTCCGCTCCGCCGCTGCCTGTGCAGTGTCGCCGGTCGTCGTACGCGTAGTAAAGGTAGGCGTCGTAACGCACGCGCCGTCGCGGACCGGGTAAGCAGAAGCAGCCAGAATTCACTAACCCCCGCCGGCGCAAACCGGCGGGGGTTTTGTTTTGGAGCCCGCCGGTTGCGCCACCAACCGAAAGGAAAGACCTCCATGACAGAAACTCTTACCGGCGCGCAGATCACCATCCGCCTGCTTGAACGCCAGGGCATCCGCATTGTCACCGGCTATCCGGGCGGTGCCATCCTGCCCATTTACGATGCGCTCGGCCAGTCGACCACCATCCGCCACGTCCTCGCCCGCCATGAGCAGGGCGCCGGCTTCATCGCCCAGGGCATGGCCCGCGCCACCGGCGAAGTAGCCGTCTGCATGGCCTCCTCCGGCCCCGGCGCGACCAACCTGCTGACCGCCATCGCCGACGCCAAGCTCGACTCGATCCCGCTGGTCGCCATCACCGGCCAGGTGCCCAAGGCGATGATCGGTACCGATGCCTTCCAGGAAGTCGACACCTATGGGCTGTCGATTCCCATCACCAAGCACAACTTCCTGGTGTCTTCGGCCGAGGAACTGCTCGAAGTCATTCCCCGCGCCTTCGCGCTAGCCGCTTCCGGCCGCCCCGGCCCGGTGCTGATCGACATTCCCAAGGATGTGCAGA
>DATGXM010000291.1:0-7119 GCA_035298985.1 Azonexus sp.
CCGGCCGCCACACCATCTCGGACAAGCGTTGCGGCGGATCGGGGCGGATATAGCCGGTGGCCCGGATATTCCGTTCGAGCAGCCAGGCTTCGTAGTCGAAGACGCCCGGATTGGCGTTGCCGTGTGGCCGCTTCAGGCGGACCGTGAACCGCCAGCGCTCGCCGGGGCGGACGGCCAGCGGCTCGCTGCGCTCGCCATCGCGCCGGCCCTGGTAAGCCGATAACATGACTTTGGCCGGCACCACGGTGCCGGCGGTAACGCTGGCGATATCGAATTCGAAGCGGGTGCCGCCGGCGAACTCCTGCGGCAGCCCGGCGACAACGCCGACCACTTCGACATCGCGCCCTTCCCACTGCGCCCCGAGATGGTCGGCCAGCCGGATTTCGGCTCGCCAGGCTGCCCAGGCAAAACCGAGGGCGAGGCAGCCGATGGCGGCCAGCATCCGTATCGGCCAGTGGCGCCGGAACAGGCGCGGCAGCAGCAGGAGCATGCCGCCCGCCAGCCAGCCGCCCCAGGCGGGCAGTTCCGGCTGCATCTGCAGACACAGGATGCCGGCGGCGAAGGCGAGAACATTGAGACGCATGCCGACATCATGCTGGAAAGCGCAATCGACCACAAAGGCTGGAATGGAGATGAACCCCAAGCCCCAGTTCCACTCTGAGCTTTATCCCGGGCATTTCCCGCTGCACTTTCCAGGATAATCTAGGCATGCGTCGGACCCTGAAAAAATACCTGCCGGATCATCAAACCATCTGCAGCAACCGCTGGCTGCGGCCGTTCGCCTCGTCGCTGCTGCATCCGCGGCTGTGGCACCTGAATCGCCATTCGGCGGCCGGCGCGGTGGCGGCCGGGCTGTTTTGCGGGCTGATTCCCGGCCCCTTCCAGATGCTCGGCGCGGCAATCTGCGCCCTGCTTTTCCGGGTCAATCTGCCGCTTGCCCTGTTCGTGACGCTGTACACCAACCCCTTCACCATCGTGCCGCTCTATCTGGTGGCCTACCAGCTCGGCCGGGTGGCGCTTGGGGTGGCGCTTGGTGACAGCGATGGATTCCTGCCGCCTCCCGATTTCGATGCGGCGGATTTCATGGGGTGGACCACCGCCATGCAGCAGTGGATGCTGACCGTCGCCAAACCGCTCGGCAGCGGACTGCTACTGCTGGCGATCGGTCTGGCGATTGTCGGCTACTTCGCCACGCGGGCGGCGTGGCGGGTCCGGCTGATCGCCGCCTGGCGGCGGCGCAAGGCGCTCAGGTCACTCAGGTCCTGAACCGGGCGGTGGCGCTGGTCAGCGTGTGGGCCAGGTTGCGCAAGGTTTCGGCAGTGCCCACATTGGAAGCCACCGCGACATTGTTTTCCTCGGCCATCTGCGCGATGCGTTCGACACTCTGGGCGATTTCGGTACTCGCCGCCGCCTGCTCGCGCAAGGCCACGGAAATTTCGGACACCGCCTCCAGCACCTGACGCGACTGCGTCTGCACCTGGCTGATCGCTTCGCCGGCCAGCTGGGCCTGATGGACCCCCGCCGCCACGCGCTCGACACCTTCCTTCATGCTGGAAACGGCCGTCGAGGTGCCGGACTGGATGGCTCCGATCATGCTGGAAATTTCCTGGGTGGACTTGGCGGTCCGCTCGGCCAGCTTGCGCACCTCGTCGGCCACCACCGCGAAGCCGCGCCCGGATTCTCCGGCCCGCGCCGCCTCGATGGCCGCATTGAGCGCCAGCAGGTTGGTCTGGTCGGCAATGTCCTTGATGGTATCGACAATGGCGGAAATCTGTCCCGAGCGCTGGCCCAGGGCCTCGACCGCGGCGGCCGATTGATTGACGGTCTGGGCAATCGCCTGGATTTCCTCGACCACGCCGAGCACGATGCGTCCACCTTCGGCCGCCACTTCGTCCGAACGGCGGGATGCGTCCTGGGCGTCCTGGGCATTCTTGGCGATATGGTCGATGCCGACCGTGGTCTGCTCGACGGCCGCGGCCATGCTCGACGCCGAGTCGCTTTGCGCCGAACTGCTGGTGGAAATCTGCTGGCTCGACGTCGCCACCTGCTCGGAAGCCACGTTGATGCGCTGCACATCGCCCTGCACCCCGCCGAGCAAGGTGCGGAAAGCCGCCGCCATGTCGTTGAAGTCCTTGCCTGCGGCATGCAGTTCATCGGTCCCGTCGTTGTCGAAACGGACCGTCAGGTCGCCATCCGCCAGGCGCCGCGCGCCCTGGGAGAAATTATTGACGCTGTTGATGACCGAGTAATAGGTGCCGATGGCCAGATAGCCGACGATCAGGGCAACAAAAGCAGCCAGCGCCATTTCGAAGTACAACACGCGCTGGGCGTCGGTCGCCCGCTTCTGCAACTGCCGTTCGAACTGCGGAATCAGGGTGTCGTACATCACCTTGTAGCCGAGATCGATGACCTGGGTGACCTGCTTGAAATAGTCGTCCGGTGCAGTGGCGAATTTTTCGCTGAGGATGTCGTCGCGCACCAGGGCAAACAGCTGCTGGGCGCCATCGGAAAATTCCTTGGCCGGGCCGGCGAGCGAGCTTTGCAGTTCCGGCGCGAAACGCATGACCTTGTCGAGATTGCCTTCCTGGGCATGCAGGGTTGCCGCCATCTGGGCCAGTTGCGAGGCCAGGTCGATGCGCATCTGCGGCGACAGTTCCTTCTTGGTCAGGACGCCCGTGCCCCGAGCCCGGGTGATGCCCAGCGGCTCGAGCATGGCCGGCATCTTGGTGATGACGGTATCCATGAAGTAGTAGGTGTCCATCGCCGGGTCGAGGGTCAGTTCGTACTCGTCGGCTACGTCGACCATGAACTGCAGCATCCTGGCGATCATCTGCGAGTGCCGCTTGATGTTTTCCGGACCGGCCCAGCTCAAGCCCTGGCCACGGATGTCGTCCCAGTCCTGGCGGATGGACTTCCACAACGGAGTCTCACGCAGCTTGGCCGGCAGGGCGGCATCGGCGGCGGCCATGGCCTCGACGACTTCCTTTTCCTTGGCCGCGCGCTTGTCCTTCATCGCCTCGTTGCCGTTGAGCACCCCGGACGACAGGCCGCGATGCTGCTGCATGACCTGGGTCGTGCGATTGAGCGGCTTGATGATCTGCAGACCGTCCAGCTCGTTGTGTGCCGTTTTTATATCCCGGCTCAGCGACGAAAAGACCGAATAGAGCAATACAAGCATGACCACAGTGATGGCCGCCCCGAGCAACAGGAATTTGCTGCTGTAGCGGAGGCGGTTCATCAGCGCTACGGCCGGTGAAAATAGAACTTGCATTTGCCACTCCCCTTACTGCCAAATTTGACAATTCAAACAAAACAAATCATTGCGAACCCAGCCAGGGCGCCCCTATGCCATCAGTACGCCATCATTCAATTTCAGTACGCGGTCCGCCCTCGCTGCCAGTTGCTGATCATGCGTCACCAGAACCAGACTGGCTTTTTGTTCGCGCACCCGATCGATCAACAGCCCGAACACAACTGATGCAGTATGACTATCCAGATTGCCGGTTGGTTCATCGGCCAAGAGACAGGATGGGCTATTGACCAAAGCGCGGGCGATCGCCGCCCGCTGCCGTTCGCCACCGGACAGTTCGCCGGGCCGATGCTCCAGCCGATGGCCGAGGCCCACGGCCGACAGGATTTCCGCCGCCTGGGCCAAGGCCGCTGGCCGCGCCTCGCGGCGGATCAGCAAGGGCATGGCGACATTCTCGACCGCCGAGAACTCAGGCAGCAGATGGTGGAACTGATAGACGAAACCGAGATGCCGGTTGCGCCAGTCGCCGCGCTGCGCTTCGTTGAGTGACGAAAAATCACGTCCCATCAGCGCCACATCGCCGGCCGACGGCTTGTCCAGCCCGCCCAGCAGGTGCAGCAAGGTGCTCTTGCCGGAGCCCGAGGCGCCAACGACGGCGATGGTCTCGCCCGGTCGCACGGCGAGGTCGATACCGGACAGCACCGGCACTTCCAGCCCGCCGCCGCGAAACACCTTGCCTAGGCCACGGGCGATCAGGATCGGCTCACTCATAGCGCAGGGCCTCCGCCGGATTGACGCGCGAAGCCCGCCAGCTCGGATACAGCGTGGCCAGCAGGGCAAGCACGAAAGCGATCAGCGTGACGCCCCAGACATCGCCCCATTGCAGGTCGGATGGCAGATCGGAAATGTAATAGACCTCCTTGGACAGGAAATGCACACCGAGCAGACGTTCGATGAACGGCACGACGACATCGATGTTCAAGGCCAGCGCCACACCGCCGACGACGCCCAGACCCAGACCGATGAAGCCGACCAGCGCTCCCTGGATGACGAAAACCCCCATGATCGACAGCGGCCGGGCGCCCAAGGTGCGCAGGATGGCGATATCCGCCTGCTTGTCGGTGACGGCCATGACCAGTGTCGATACCAGATTGAATGCTGCCACCGCGACAATGAGCGACAAAATGATAAACATCATATTTTTCTCAATTTGCACCGCGCGGAAGAAGTTGGCGTGGCTGCGCGTCCAGTCCTGCAGGTAGGCATCGGCGTCGATGTACTTGACCAACTCGCGGGCGATGCGCGGCGCCTGGAACAGGTCGTCCACCTTCAGGCGCACGCCGGTCACCCGGTCGTCCATCTGGTACAGCTTCTGCGCGTCCTGCAGGTTGATCAGCGCCAATCCGGAGTCGTATTCGTACATGCCGACTTCGAAGATGCCGACTACCTTGAAGGATTTCAGGCGTGGGACAACGCCGGCCGGCGTCACCGTGCCCTGCGGCGCGATCAGCGTGACCTTGTCGCCGGTGAAGACGCGTAGCGAACGCGCCAGATCGGCGCCAAGCACGACGCCGAACTCGCCCGGCCGCAGGTCGTCCAGGCTGCCGCTCTGGATGGTCTTGCGGAAGTCGGCGACCTTGTCCTCCTGGTCGGGCAGGATGCCGCGCACCAGCGTGCCCTTGACGCCGCCATCGACGCTGAACATGCCCTGCGACTGGACAAAGGGTGCGCTGGCCCGCACTTCCGGATGCTTCATCGCCTGCTCGGCGATGGCCTGCCAGTTAGTCAGCTCGCCGTTGATGCCGGTAATCTGGATATGCGAAGCGACGCCGAGAATGCGCGTGCGCAGCTCCTTCTGGAAGCCGTTCATGACCGACAGCACGACAATCAGCGCGGCGACGCCGAGGCCGATGCCGAGCATCGAGATCAGCGAAATGAAGGAAATGAAATGGTTGCGGCGCTTGGCACGCGTGTAGCGCAGGCCGATCAACAGTTCGTAAGGCAATGCCATGCGGATAACACCGGGCGGGAAAAGTCGCTATGGTACACTTTTTGATTGCCCAATCCCCGTCTGCTCCCGTGCGCCTCACCCTGCTTGTTCCCGAACTGATCTGGCCCGAACCGAATGACCAACTGACCCTGGGCAAGCTTTCAGTGCCGGGATTCGAATGGCTGGCCGCCCGCGCCACGCTCGAGCGCCAACCGAAGCAGGCTTTCGAAAACGTCCTCGCCCGCCAATTCAGCGTGGACGCTGCCCCCTTCGGCGCCCTGCGCCTGCTTGGCGAAGCCGCCGGTGACGCAGCCCGCGACGGCCACTGGCTGTGCGCCGACCCGGTCCATCTGCGCTTTCACCACGAACGCATCGTACTGGCCGACGCCGGCGCCTTCGACGTCGACGACGATGAGGCCCACGCCCTGGCCAGTGCTTTGAACGAAACCTTCGCCGATGTCGGGCGCTTCCACGTCGCCACCGCGCGCCGCTGGTATCTGCGCCTCAACGAAGCCGTCGAGCATCCGGCCGAAACGCTGTCCACCATAGCCGGCCGGCGCATGGATGGCGAACTGTCCGGCAAGGAAACCCGCCTGACCCGCTGGCTCAATGAAGTGCAGATGTTCCTGCACGGCCATCCGATCAACGAACGGCGCCAGGCGCAAGGCAAGCCGGCCATCAACAGCCTGTGGCTATGGGGTGGTGGCGCCCTGCCGACGCTGCAGCCGGCCGCCTGGTCGGCGGTGTCGACCAATAATCCGCTGGCCAGCGGACTGGCGCTGGCTTCGGGCATTCCGGCCGAAGCGCTGCCGGCCAGCCTGGGCGAACTGCTCGACCATGCCACGGGCGACCGCCAGCTGGTCGTTCTCGACGCCCTGCTGCCGCCCGTGCTGTACGAGGACGGCGAAGGCTGGAAGAACGCGTGGCAGGCCCTGGACCGCGACTGGTTCGCGCCGCTGCAAGGCGCTGCCGGCCGCCGTATCGAAACGCTGAGCATCGTCGCGCCGACCATCTATGGCGAACTGACCTGGACCCTGCACGGCAAGGACCGCTGGAAATTCTGGCGCAAGAGCCGCCCGCTGGCCGCCCTGGCCAAGGAACTGGCCGAAGGAACCCCGTCGTGACCCAAATTACCACCCGCAGCGCCGCGCCCCGTGTCGTCTGGCAACTGGAACAGCAGGGCCTGCACCCGCTGCTCGCCCGTCTCTATGCCTCACGCGGCATCAAGGACAAGGCCGAACTCGACTACGAACTGAAGTCGCTGATCCCGCCCAGCGCCCTGACCCACGCCGCCGACGCCGCCCAACTGCTGGCCGACGCCATCGAAGCCGAGGCCAAGCTGCTGATCATCGGCGACTACGACTGCGACGGCGCCACCGCCACGGCGGTCGGCATGCGCGCCCTGAAGGCACTCGGCGCCGATGTCGACTTCCTGCTCCCCGATCGCTTCAAGCTCGGCTATGGCCTGTCGCCGGAAATCGTCGATGTCGCCGCCGAACTCTCGCCGGACCTGATCATCACCGTCGATAACGGCATCGCCAGCCTGGAAGGCGTCGCCCGCGCCCAGCAGCACGGCATCGCCACGCTGATCACCGACCACCACCTGCCCGGCGACACGCTGCCCGACGCCGAGTGCATCGTGAATCCCAACCAGCCTGGTTGCGACTTCCCATCCAAGTGCATCGCCGGCGTCGGCGTCATGTTCTACGTCATGCTCGCCCTGCGCGCCGAACTGCGCGAACGCGGTTATTTTTCCGAACGCCCGGAACCCAATTTCGCCAACCTGCTTGACCTCGTCGCGCTGGGCACCGTCGCCGACGTGGTCAAGCTCGACCGTAACAACCGCATCCTGATCAGCCAGGGCCTGAAACGCATGCGC
>DATGXM010000292.1:0-8059 GCA_035298985.1 Azonexus sp.
CAGCGGGCCATGGCGGCGGGTGGCGACCGCCAGATTGTCCATGTCGGCGGCGGTGGCCATGTGGGCGAGCGCCGACTTGTCGAGTTGCAGCTGGCGGGCGGTTCCAGCGTGGATGTAGTCGCCATAGGCCTTGCCGCCGCGGCCATCCCGGCCCATGAACTCGATGCCCAGCTTGTGCCAGAGCTGCGGGTGGCCGGCGTGGTTCAACGCGGCGCGGGCGTCGAGCAGGCCGTCGGAGGTCGACAGCGTGCGCCGGACCTCGGGGAAGCGGACGACCAGCCGTTTTTCCCAGTAGCCGTCGCGTTCGCCGCGCAGGATCTGCGCTTCGGCCCGGACGTCGGCCGGGAGTTCGATACCACTTGCGATGCCGTCCGCCCGCACGGCGGCCGACAGCAGAAGCAGGCCGCACAGGAGCAGCCGGGAGAAGGCGTTCATCAAGCCGCGCTCAGAATTCGAGGCCGGGCATGGCCTTGATGCCGCCCTGGAAGGCATGCTTTTCCATGCCGATGTCGCTCACCGTGTCGGCGGCGTCGCGCAGGGCCTGCGGCGCGGCGCGGCCGGTGACGATGACGTGCTGCATGGGCGGCCGGGAGAGCAGCTTGGCGATGACCATGTCGAGGTCGAGCCAGCCGTACTTGAAGGCGTAGGTCATTTCGTCGAGCACGACGAGGCCGATGTCGGGGTTGCTCAAATGGCCGCAGGCGACTTCCCAGGCCGCCTGTGCCGCCTTGGCATCGCGTTCCTTGTCCTGCGTTTCCCACGTGAAGCCTTCGCCGCCGACATGCCAGGCGACGTTCGCCTGCTGGCGGAAGAAGGCTTCCTCGCCGGTGTCCGAGCGGCCTTTGACGAACTGGACGACGCCGACCTTCAGGCCGTGGCCCAAGGCGCGAGCGACGACGCCGAACGCGGCGCTCGACTTGCCCTTGCCGTTGCCGGTGTTGATCACCAGCACGCCGCGCTCTTCCTGCGAGGCGGCGATCTTGCTGTCGACGACAGCCTTCTTCTTTTGCATGCGTTGTTCGTGGGTAACGGTCATTTTTCTATTCCGGAATAAAGCAGCGATGGCCGCGGTCTTCGATCTGCCGCAGGCCGTAGCCGTAGAGTTCGGACAGCGTTGCCGCCGTCAGGATGGCGTCGACCGTGCCCATTGCGGTCCGCCCGTCGCCATGGACGAGCAGGGCGCGGTCGCAGAAACGATGGGCGAGGGCAGGGTCGTGGAGGACCATGACGACGCCGGCGCCGCAGTCGCGGGCCGCACCGGCGAACAGTTCGAGGGCGGCCATCTGGTGGTTGAGGTCGAGGTGGGACAGCGGCTCGTCGAGCAGGTAGAGCGGCGCCGCCTGGGTGAGCAGCGTGGCGATGGCCAGCCGCTGGCGTTCGCCGCCGGACAGGGTGTGGATCTGGCGGGCTTCCATGCCGGCCAGGCCGACCGCCCGCAGCGCGTTGCGCGCCAGGTCGGCGTCCTGGGTGCTTTCCCAGTCCCAGCGGCCGAGGTGCGGGTGGCGCCCGGTCAGCGCGGTTTCCAGCACGGTCGAGCCGAACGGGTCGTTCTGGAACTGGCCGAGCCAGGCCCGGCGCAAGGCCGCCTGGCGGGGATGCAGCAGGGCGGCATCTTCGCCATCGAGCAACACTGCCCCGCCGGCGGGTTTGCGCAGGCCGGCCAGCGTGGACAGCAGGGTGGACTTGCCGGCCCCGTTGCGGCCGAGGATGGCGAGCCGTTCGCCGGCTGCCAAGCTCAGATCGAGGCGCTCGATGATCGCCTTGTCGCCGATAGTCACGCGTAATTGCCGGGCTTCGAGCAGGCTCATTTCGGTTGCCTCGACAACAGGAAAAGGAAGACCGGCACGCCGATCAGCGCGGTCAGCACGCCGACCGGCAACTGCTGCGGCGCAATCAGGATGCGGGCCAGCGTGTCGGCCAGCACGAGCAGCGAACCGCCGGCCAGCACCGAGGCCGGCAGCAGCAGGCGCTGGTCATTGCCGGTGGCGAGGCGCACCAGATGCGGGACGACCAGACCGACGAAGCCGATGGAGCCGGCCGTGGTCACCGACGCCGCGGTGGCCAGGGAGGCGAGCAGGTAGATCGCGTAGCGCAGCCGGTCCACCGCCACGCCCAGGGCCTGGGCCTGCATCATGCCGCGCGACAGCAGGTTCAGTTCGCGGGCGAAAGGCATGGCCAGCGCCAGGGCCACGCCCAGGGCGAGCAGGGCCGGCCACCACTGGGTGCTCTGGCCGAGGTCGCCCATCAGCCAGAACAGCATGCCGCGTAGCTTGTGCTCCTCGGCGATGGCCAGCATCAGTGCAACCAGCGCACCGCAGCCGGCGGCGACGATGACGCCGGTGAGCAGCAGGCGGGTCTGCGTCCAGCTGCCGTCGCCATGCGCCAGCCCGAAGACGAGGAACATGGCGCCGAGCGCCCCGGCGAAGGCCAGCCCGTCGATGCCGAGTACCGGCAGGCCGATCAGGATGGCGAACATCGCCCCCACCCCGGCGCCACCGGAAATACCCAGCACGTAAGGATCGGCCAGCGGATTGCGCAGCAGCACCTGCATCAGCGCCCCGGCCAGCGCCAGCAGACCACCGCAGGCAAAGCCGGCGATGGCCCGCGGCAGGCGCAGCTGCAGCACGATCTCGCTGCCGCCACCCTCGCCTCCGAGCAGGGAAGCGAAGACGTCGATAGAGGAGACCTTGAAGCTGCCGACCGTCAGCGCGAACCCGAAGCTCGCCAGGGTGAGCAGGACGAGGCTGGCGAGAATCAGGAAGGCGCGGTGACGGGTGGGCATCGTTTAGTGGAAGGTGTAGCGGATACCGCCAAAGGCAGAGAAGCCCGGCGTGCCGTAGATGACATTGACCGAACGGGCAACGTCGTACTGGCGATCGAACAGGTTGTCGATCCGGGCAAACGCCTGCCATTCCTTGGTGATGGCGTAGCTTGCGAACAGGTTGGTCAGGGCGTATCCGCCCATGTGCACCTGGTTGAGGCCGGTTTGCCAGTGCGGGTCGTCGTAACGTCCGCCCACCGCCTTGAATTCGATACCGCCCGTGAAGGGGCCGGCGACATAGCTGGCGCTGACCAGACCGAACGCCTTGGCGCGACGACGCAGTTGCTGGTGGTGGTCCTGGTCGCGCGGGTCCTGGAAGGTGGCGTTGGCGTTGAACAACCAGTTGCCCAGTGCGGTGCCGGCGCTGACTTCGACTCCGTCGATGACGGCCTGCCCGACGTTGGCGGGCGACGAGAAGAAGGTGATGGGATCCGTGGTCCACTCGATCAGGTTGTTGATCTTGTTGCGGAAATAGGTGAGCCGGGCATGCGTCGCGCCTTGCTGGAAACGCAGTGAGGCTTCGCCGTTGCGGGACTCTTCCGGTTTCAGATTGGGGTTGCCGCCGCCGACGCCGGGTGTGGTCGGGAAGTACAGGTCGTTCATGGTCGGCGCCTTGAAGGCGGTGCCGTAGCTCGCCGTCGCGCGCCAGGCGGGGGCGAGTTGATAGCCGTAGCCGAGCAGCCAGGTATCATGCTGACCGAATTGCGAATTGTTGTCAGTGCGCAGGTTGGCCTGGACGGCATGAGCACCGATGACGGCATTCCACCCCAATACGGCCGAGTCGATGGTGCGCGATTTCATCGAATAATTCTTGGTCGAATCGACTTCCTGTTCCAGTCGTTCCAGTGCCAGCAGGGCACTACCCAGCGGGAGCTTGACGTCGTTTTGCCAAGTGTATTGCTTTTGCGTCGTCTTGAAGAAACTGATGGGGTCGCCAATGATCGATTCCGGGCTTTCGGTCCGATCCTCGCCCTGGGCGATCTTCAGGGTCGATTTCCAGAATGAGGTCGGCGCGACCGTGGCATAGGCGAAGGCACCGGAAACACGGTGCTTCATCTGATAGTCGAGGTTGGCGTTGACCGAATTGAAGAAAGCATCAAACTGGTATGCGTCGTAGCGGTTGGTCGACAGCGAATTGAAGAAGCCTGCGCCAAGTTCAGCGCTTTGGGTCAGGTTGTAGCTGGCGTTGAGATTCAGGTTGGTGTTGCGGTAGCCATCCCGGTCGGGGTTGTATCCGGGGTATCTCGGGGATTCAATGGCGTTGATGCCGCGCGTTCCGCTGGCTCCGGCCTTCAGGCTGTAGCTCAGGTTGCCGATCCGGTTGGCATGGGCGACGCTGGTCTCATAGGTGGACGCGCTGCCGGCGCCGATTTGGGCGGACAGTCGCGGGGCGTCTGCGGGAGCCTTGGTGAAAATCTGGATCACGCCGCCGATGGCATCCGAGCCGTACAGGGCGGATGCCGGGCCGCGCAAAACTTCGATACGGTCGATCTGCGAAAGAGGAATTAGCTGGAGGGCAGTGCTGCCGGTAGTGGCCGAACCGACTCGCATGCCGTCGATCAGGACCAGCGCGTGGCCGCTGTTCGTGCCGCGGATGAAAACGCTCTCATCGGCGCCGCGACCGCCCGAGCGGCCGAACTCGATCCCTGCCGAGCGGCCGAGCAGTTCGCCCAGCGTCGTCGCTGGGCCGGCTTGCTCGATCTCCTGGCGATCGATGATCGTCACTTCGGCGATGGCTTCATTGGCCCGTTGCGACTGACGGGTTGCGGTAACAACGATCGGATCTAGCGCAGCAAGCAACTCCGCCTGCGCAGGAGCAATAAATACGAACGGCAGCACTGCTGCCAGCGGCTTCAAACGTGGATTCATGGCGTTCCTTCTCCCGGCAGGCGTCCCCGCATGCCGAAACAGCATTGACAAGGAAATGCCTGGGAGAAAAGCCGGTTGCAACAACCCGCACCACACCCCCGTGGCACTTCCGCGATTTGTCCCAGGCCGGTATCCGGGCTCGCAAGTCTTGACGTATCGCCTTCCCAGGTGAAAACCCAGTGGCTGTGTGATACGCCCGCACTTGCTTACCGTTGCGGGGGCAGCAGCGGAATGGTCTTTGTGGAGACGCACCGCTTTCCCGTTTAACTGCGCTTGGAGAGTCCGCACGCAGCACCTGACACGGCGCGCATTCTACATGCATCCGTGCTGCACCGCATCAAGGAAATGGCGGCAAACTGCTATAAACCACTTTGAGAATAAAGGCTTAGTCCTTGACCATGCGGCGTTTTTGACTCTATAGTGCGCGCCATGAACGTCGAACTAGAATCGCTCGAAGCCAAGATCGAACAGGTCATCGCCCTGGTCCACCAGTTGCGTGCCGAGAACGAGGTTTTGCGCAACCAGATGGCTGCGGCCGAGGCCGAGCGACTGCATCTGCGCCAGACGATGACCGCCGCGCGCGAACGTCTCGAAGGCCTGATGGACAAGATCCCCGAGGATGCCTGAGATGAGCCTGGAGCCGAATTTCCTCGACGTGAAGATCATGGGCCGCGAATACCGCGTCGCCTGTGCGCCGGAAGAGCGCGCTGCCCTGCAGGCCGCGGTCGACCTGGTCGACGGCAAGATGCGCGACATCGCCCAGCGCACCAAGAACACCATCGCCGAACGCGTTGCCGTGATGGCCGCGCTCAACATCGCGCACGAGCATCTGTCGGGTGCCGGCGACGGGTCGCCGAAAGAGTTTGCGGAAGCGGTTGATACTTCCGAAACGAAGCGTAGAATCGGTGACATGGGAGCGCGACTGGATGCCGTGCTGGCGCCTCAGCAACGCCTGGATATCTGATCCAAACGTTGTTGGCGTCACACCCGCCGAGTGTTCCCTGCGGTGTTTGTTAAGGCCATACATTCCTTGAACCAATGCTGATTGGCATCGGTTGCGAACCGTTGAAACCGTTGTTGTGCGCACTCTTCGCGAGAGCGCCTGAAACGGGAGGAACGCAGCCACTCTGAACCCAGGTTCAGGATGCCGGCCTGACGGCACTCGCGGGGACCTTTGTTGTAAGCAACGGGTGGCAGATTCGTCTGCCACCCGTTTTCTTTGTGCAAAACGGAGGCGCGGCGATGCAATACTGGCTGATGAAATCGGAGCCCGACGAGGTGTCGATCGACGATCTGGCGCGCGATGGCAGCGTGCCGTGGTTCGGCGTCCGCAACTACCAGGCGCGCAATTTCATGCGCGATGCGATGAAAATCGGCGATCTCGCCTTCTTCTACCATTCCGGTTGTGCCGAGCCGGGCATCGCCGGCATCTGCGAGGTCTGTTCGGAGCCTTATCCGGATGCCACGCAATTCGATCCGGCCAGCCCCTACCACGACCCGAAATCGACGCCGGAGCAGCCGCGCTGGCTGTTGCGCGACGTCCGTTTCGTCAGCAAGGGTCGCTATCTGCCGCTGGCTGAACTGCGCGGCCATGCGGAACTTGCTAACATGCGCCTCCTCGCTCGCGGCAACCGGCTGTCGATCACCCCGGTGACGGCCGACGAGTGGGCCTTCATCAACCGCCTCAGGGCAGAGCATTCATGACGATCTGGTGGCTTACCTATCCCTTGCTGGGCATTTTCGGCGGCTTCGTGGCCGGCTTGTTCGGGGTCGGCGGCGGCCTGACCCTGGTGCCCTTCCTGTACATGCTGTTCGTGGCGCAGGGCTTTCCGGCCGAACACATCATGCACCTGGCGCTGGGCACCTCGATGGCCACCATCGTGTTCACGTCCATTTCCAGCATGCGCGCCCACCATGCCCACGGCGCGGTGCGCTGGGACATCGTGCGCAGCATGGCGCCCGGCCTCGTGCTCGGCACCTTCGGCGGTTCACTGCTCGTTGGCCAGGTGCCGACCGGGCCGATGACGGCCATTTTCGTGGTTATCGTCTATTACGCCTCGCTGCAGATGATGCTCGACTTCAAGCCCAAGGCGCATCGCCAGATGCCCGGCGATGCCGGGCGTTTCGCCGTCGGCGGCGTGATCGGCGTGGTGTCCAGCTTGGTGGCAGCGGGCGGCGGCTTCCTGTCGGTGCCCTTCATGCTGTTCTGCAACGTGGCGATCCATCAGGCGGTCGGCACCTCGTCGGCGCTCGGTTTCCCCATCGCGGTGGCCGGCGCCATCGGCTACGTGGTCGCCGGCTGGAATGATGCTGGCCTGCCGCCCTACACCGTCGGCTACATCTATCTGCCGGCCTTCGTTGGCATCGTGCTGATGAGTGTCACGATGGCGCCGTTCGGCGCCAAATTGGCGCACCGCCTGCCGGTCAAGAAGCTGAAGCGGATGTTCGGCGCCTTCCTGGCCTTCCTCGCCACCAAGATGCTGTTCGGCCTGCTCGGCTGAGCGACTATACCTGCCGGCTCTGGCTCAGGCCGCAGTCGATTTCAAACAACGCCTGGACGCGCTGCCCGATCGCCGCCTGGCCTTCCCGATGCTCAGCGCCATCGACGCGACGGCGGCGCGGACGGCTCGTCCTGCCCCCGGCGACGATTTCCGCAGCCCCGGCGGCATTAGGCACTGGCTCGATGGCCATAGCTGATAAAATTCAGCGCTTGCTAATATTGCCTGCCCGCCGTTCGTGATTCCCTTCGCCGCCATTGCCGCCTATCTGCTGACCGGCGCCGTCGCCGGTTTTTTTGCCGGCCTGCTCGGCGTCGGCGGTGGCGTCGTGGTGGTGCCGGTGCTGACCATGATCTTCGCCGGGCAGGGCTTTCCTGCCAACGAGGTGCTGCACCTGGCGCTCGGCACGTCGATGGCGACCATCCTGTTCACGTCGGTTTCCAGCCTGCGCGCCCATCATGCCCATCACGCGGTGTTGTGGCCGGTGATGCGCCGGCTGACGCCCGGCATCCTGGTCGGCACCCTGCTCGGCGCCCAGCTCGCGGCCTGGATTTCGTCGCGTTCGCTGTCCATTTTCTTTGTGTCCTTCATGCTGATGGTCGCCTTCCAGATGGTCGCCAATCTGCGCCCGAAGCCGACGCGCAGCTTGCCCGGTCGGGCCAGCCTGGGTGCTGTCGGCGGGCTGATCGGCGCCATCGCCAGCCTGGCCGCCATGGGCGGCGGGGCGCTGACCGTCCCTTACCTGATCTGGTGCAACGTGCGTCCGCATCAGGCCATCGGCACCTCGGCCGCGGTCGGCCTGCCCATCGCGCTGGGCGGCACGCTGGGCTATGTCTGGAACGGCTGGGGGCATCCCGGCTTGCCGGCCGGC
>DATGXM010000293.1:0-11471 GCA_035298985.1 Azonexus sp.
GCCGGCCGCGTCCGGATTAAGGCGGTGCGGCGCGGATTGTTGCGTCGCGCCGTTGCCGTCTTCGACATAGAATTAGCGGCCTCCGTTTTTCGCTGTCGTTGATGAATCCACCCTACCGCGGGCGTTTCGCCCCTTCTCCCACCGGCCCGCTGCATTTCGGCTCGCTGGTCGCGGCCGTTGGCAGTTACCTCGACGCCCGGACGCAGGGCGGCGAATGGCTGGTGCGCATGGAGGATGTCGATACGCCGCGCAACGTGCCGGGGGCGGCCGACGATATCCTGCGCACCCTGGCCGCTTTCGGCTTCGAATGGGACGGCAGCGTGCTGTACCAGAGCGCGCGTTTCGAGGCCTACGGTGCGGTGCTCGCCCGGCTGATCGACGCCGGCCTGGCCTACGGTTGCGCCTGCTCGCGCAAGGAAATCGCCGATTCGGCGACGCATGCCGCCATCGACGGCGGGCTGGCCTATCCAGGCACCTGCCGGGGCGGTCTGCCGGCCGGCCGCGCCGCGCGCGCCTGGCGCCTGCGGGTCGATGCCAGCGAACTGGATTTTGTCGACCGCCTGCAGGGGCCGGTCGCCCAGCACCTCGAGCATGATGTCGGCGACTTCGTACTGCGCCGCGCCGACGGACTGTTCGCCTATCAGCTGGCGGTGGTGGTCGACGATGCCGAGCAGGGCATCACCCACGTCGTGCGCGGTGCCGATCTGTTGGCGTCGACGCCGCGCCAGATCTGGCTGCAGCGGTGCCTGGGCTATCCGGTGCCGACCTATGCCCATCTGCCGGTGGCCGCCAACGCGGCCGGAGAGAAGCTGTCGAAGCAGACCAGGGCCCGCGCCTTGTGCCGCGACATGGCGGCGGCCGAACTGCTCCGCACCTTGCAGTTCCTGGGGCAGCGTGCGCCGGACGAGCTGGCCCGCGCGCCACTGGCCACCGTCTGGGCGTGGGCGCGGGAAAACTGGTCGTTCGGCGCCATTCCGCGCCAGCCGCTCATTCCTCTTCCGGCGTGATGTCCTGGTGGTGCCAGTGGCGCTGGCCGTAGCCGGCGATGCCGACCATGGCCCGCACCAGGCCGTAGGCCAGCCAGCGGAGCAGCCGGGAGTGCCATAACTGGCGGCTGAGGTCGTCGGCCAGCAGTTCGCGGGCACCGTGCTTGATGGCGTCGTGCAGGCTGGCGCGCAGTTCGCCGCCGAAGCCGGCGTCATGGACGACGATATTGGCTTCCTTGGCCAGCAGCAGGCTGAACGGGTCGATGTTCGACGAGCCGACCGTCGCCCACTGGCCGTCGATGACGGCAACCTTGGCGTGCATGAAGCTCTTTTCGTATTCGAAAATGCGGATGCCGGCAGCCAGTGCGGTTGCGTACAGCGTCTGGGTCGCGTAGCGCAGCAGCGGATGGTCGGTCTTGCCCTGCAACAGCACGGAAATGCGCACGCCGCGCCGGGCCGCGGCGTACAGCGCACGGCCGAAGCGGACGCCGGGCAGGAAATAGGCGTTGGCGATCAGGATTTCGTGCTGCGCGTTGTCGATCGCGTCGAGATAGGCGTTCAGGATGTCGTTGCGGTGGCGGATGTTGTCGCGGATCAGGAAGGCGGCTTTTTGCGACCCGGCGATGTCGCAACTCGGCGCGACGACCGGCGTCAGGCGATAGCGTCGCTTGAAATTGACCCAGGAGACGATTTCCCACATCCGGCGCACGGCATGGTGGATCTGGTTGAGCGTCGGGCCTTCGATACGCACCGCGTAATCGAAGCGCGGGCGCATGGCTTCCGGCGCATTGTTGTCATCGACGATGTTGATGCCGCCGACGAAGGCGACCCGCCCGTCGATGACCACCAGCTTGCGATGCAGGCGGCGCAACCGGTGGCGTTTCAGGTGAAAGCGCCCGATTTCCGGGCGGTAGACCATGGCACGGACGCCGGCCGCCGTGAACCGGGGCAGGAAATCGGCAGCGAAATTGCGGGCGCCGAAGCCGTCTACCGTGATATTGACCTGGACGCCGCGCTCGGCGGCGTGGCACAGCGCCCAGGCCACTTCATGGCCGATGGCGTCGTCGGCGAAGATATAGCTTTCCAGGTAGATCTCGACTCGCGCTTCGGCAATGGCGGCGAGCAGGGCGGGGAAGTAGTCGGTGCCCGAATTGAGCAAGGTCAGCCGGTTGCCCGGCAGAAACTCAGCGGCCATGCCGCGACAGGTGCGCCGACAGCGCGGCGTGATCGGAAAGGTTGGACCAGGGCAGTCCGTGGTGCACCGCGGTTTGCTTTACGTCGAAGCCGCGCACGTAGATGCGGTCGAGGCGGAACATCGGCATCGCCGCCGGGAAACTGCGCGCCGGGACGCGGCTCGTCCCGCTGAACACCTCACGCAGGCCGAGGCGCTGGGCGAGGTGTTCGCCGGCCCGGTTGCCCCAGTCGTTGAAATCGCCGGCGATGATCAGCGGCGCTCCCGGGTTGGCGCTGGATTCCAGGTAATCGGCCAGGGCGCTCATCTGCCGGCGCCGCGAATAGCCGAACAGCGACAGGTGCACGCAGACGCAATGGACGGCCAGGCCTTCGGGCAGCTTGATCTGGCAGTGCAGCAGGCCGCGTTTCTCGAATTGCAGGTGGGTGACGTCCTGGTTGTGGCTGTGCAGGATGGGAAAGCGCGACAGGATGGCGTTGCCGTGGTGGCCATGGTCGTAGATCATGTTGCGGCCGTAGGCGCAGGCTTCCCAGAAATCCTCGGCGAGGAATTCGTGTTGCGGCGATTCCGGCCAGTCGTCGTGGTTCTCGGCATGGCCGAGATGCAGGCCCTGTACTTCCTGCAGGAAGACGATGTCCGAGTTCAGCTCGCGCAGGCGCTCGCGCAGCTCGTGCACCATCATCCGCCGGTTGAATTGCGAAAAGCCCTTGTGGATGTTGAACGTGGTGATGTGCAACACGGGCTTGTTCATGACCGGCTCAGGAAATGGCCAGCATCCGGTCGAGCGCCAGCTTGGCCAGCTTGGCCTCGTGCTCCGGCACCTTGATGGCGTTGACCACCTTGCCTTCAGCCAGGTTTTCCAGCGTCCACGCCAGGTGCTGCGGGTCGATGCGCTGCATGGTCGAGCACATGCAGATGGTGGTGGCCATGAACTGCACGATCTTGTTCTGCGGCTTCACTTCCTCGGCCAGGCGGTCGACCAGGTTCAGTTCGGTGCCGACCAGCCAGCGCGTGCCTTCCGGCGCTTCCTTGATGGTCTTGACGATGTACTCGGTGGAACCGACGTAATCGGCCGCGGCGCACACCTCGAAATTGCATTCCGGGTGGGCGATGACCTTGCCCTCCGGGTATTTGGCGCGGAAGGCGTCGATGTGCGACTTCTGGAACATCTGGTGCACCGAGCAGTGGCCTTTCCACAGCAGGATGCGCGCCTTCTTGATCTGTTCCGGGGTCAGGCCGCCGAGTTCGAGGTCGGGGTCCCAGACCACCATCTCGTCCATGGCGAAACCCATGTTGTGGCCGGTCCACCGGCCGAGGTGCTGGTCGGGGAAGAACAGCACCTTGGGGCGGCGCTCGAAGGCCCACTTGGCAATGATGCCGGCGTTCGACGAGGTGCACACGATGCCGCCGTGCTCGCCGCAGAAGGCCTTCAGGTCGGCTGCCGAGTTGATGTAGGTGACCGGGGTGACTTCTTCCTCGGCGTTGAGCACGTCGTTCAGTTCGCGCCAGCAGCGTTCGACCTTGGCCAGGTTAGCCATGTCGGCCATCGAGCAGCCGGCGGCGAGGTCGGGCAGGATGGCCGTCTGGTTGGGGGCGGTCATGATGTCGGCGACTTCGGCCATGAAATGCACGCCGCAGAAGACGACGAATTCCGAATCGGTCTGCGAGGCCAGGCGAGACAGCTTCAGCGAATCGCCGGTCAGGTCGGCGTACTGGTAAACATCGGCCCGCTGGTAATGGTGACAGAGAATGACGGCCTTCTTGCCGAGCTTGGCGCGCGCGGCGCGGATGCGCTCGTGGCAGTCTTTGTCGGACAGGCTGTTGAACGGGTCGAAGGAAATGGTCGCGGTCTGCATTGCTGATCTCTGAAATGGGCCGTTTCTAACGGGCGCGTATTATCCCTGAATCCAGGGCAAACCGGCGTGGCGCCAGCCGCCGATGTTGCCGCGATGCCCGTCGGCATCCTTGTCGCCTTCAAAGCCCTCGAGGATGTTGTAGCAGTCGCCGTAGCCGGCCTCGGTGGCGAGGGCGGCCGCACCGATGGAGCGTACGCCGCTGCGGCACAGGAACACCACGGGGACTTCCGGATCGACCTGACGTTGCAGTTCGGCGAGGAAGTTCGGGTTGCGCCCGCCGCCCGGGTACTGGTTCCACTCGATCTCGACGGCGCCGGGGACGCGGCCGACCCAGTCCCATTCGGCGCGGGTGCGGACATCGACCAGCTTGGCGCCGGGGGCCAGTTGCAGCAGCTCATAGGCTTCGCGCGGCGTCAGGTCGCCCTTGTACGGGCGTTCCAGCGCCTGGCTGCGGGCCACCGCCAGATTGAGGATTTCGGTTAACTTTCCCATAAGGTCCAACTGCTAGAATCGTAAACCCATAGTATAGGGCAGAGCAGATGGGACAAGGGGAGAAGGCCGTGGCAAGCGCACTGGCGGAACGGGCGGCCGAGGCACAGAAGGCAACGTGGATCAGCGTGGCGATCAATCTGGTCATGACCGTCGCCCAATTGGTCGTCGGCTGGCTGGCGCACTCGCAATCGCTGGTCGCGCATGGCTTGCATTCCTTTTCCGACCTGCTGTCGGATTTCCTGGTCATCTACGCCAGCCGGCAGAGCGCCCATCCGGCCGACACGGCGCATCCCTATGGCCATGCCCGCATGGAAACGGCCGCCACGCTGGTACTGGGAGCTTCGCTGGCCTTGATCGGGGGCGGCATCCTGTGGGAATCGGGGATGCGCCTGCAGCATATCGAGAATCTGCCCGTGGTCGAACTGTCGGCCTTGTGGATCGCCATCGCCACCGTGGTTTCCAAGGAAGGGCTGTATCGCTACCTGATCCGCGTCGCCGAGCGCCAGCGCTCGCAACTGCTCACCGCCAACGCACTGCATACGCGGGCCGATGCGGCATCGGCGCTGGTCGTCGTGGTCGGCATCGGCGGCGCCCTGCTCGGCTGGTCCTTCCTCGACCTGCTGGCGGCAGCGCTGATGGGTTTCATGATCCTGCGCATGGGGGCGGAGCTGGCCTGGGGAGCGATCCAGGAATTGATCGATACCGGGCTCGACGAAACGCAGGTCGAGCTGATCCGCCGGACGCTGCTCGACACGCCCGGCGTGCGCGGCCTGCATCAACTGCGCACGCGGCGCATGGCGCATCAGGCCCTGGTCGATGCCCACGTCCAGGTCGCCTCGCGGATCAGCGTGTCGGAAGGGCATCGCATCGCCGAGACGGCCCGCGCCCGCGTCTTGCGCGAGCATCCCGAAGTGCTTGATGTGCTGGTCCATATCGATCCCGAAGACGACATGGACCCCGACGCCTTCGCCGCCCGGCAGCCATCGCGCGATGTCGTGCTCGCCGACTTGCAGCCCTTGCTGGACGGCTTGCCGCCGCCCCTGAAAATCGTGCTGCATTACCTGAACGGCCGGGTCGAGGCGGAGGTCTTCCTCGATCATGCCTTCTTTGCAAACGGCGACACGCTGCAACAGGCGGAAAATGCCGTTGCGGCCCGTCTGAAGAAGCATGCCGTGGTGGACAATATTTCCCTGATTTGCATGGTTGCACCAAAGTAGTGCTTATTTTGCCGTCGAAGCACCATACTGGTGCGTCATTTCTTTGTTTATTGACGGCATCTCATTGTGGCAAAATGGAAAGATTGCTCGCTGACCTTTGGCATAGTTAGTGCTAAGACTTCCGGGCTTTGATTTTTTGATTGTTGCCGCGTTCCGCCGGCACCTTGTTTTCTTAGGAGACTGACTCTTATGGCAACCCCGCAAGACGTGATGAAGATGGTCAAGGAAAACGACGCCAAATTCGTCGATTTCCGTTTCACCGATACCCGTGGCAAAGAACAGCACGTCACCGTGCCGGTTTCCGCCTTCGACGAAGACAAGTTCGAAAACGGCCACGCTTTCGACGGCTCCTCCATCGCTGGCTGGAAGGGCATTCAAGCTTCCGACATGCTGCTGATGCCGGATCCGGACACCGCCTACGTCGACCCGTTCTTCGACGAAACCACCGTCGTTCTGTCCTGCGACGTCGTCGACCCGGCCGACGGCCGTGGCTACGACCGCGACCCGCGCTCCATCGCCAAGCGCGCTGAAGCCTACCTGAAGTCCTCCGGCATCGGCGACACCGCCTACTTCGGTCCGGAACCCGAATTCTTCATCTTCGACGGCGTCGAATGGAATGTCGACATGTCCGGCTGCTCCCTGAAGATCCACTCCGCTGAAGCGGCCTGGAATTCCGGCGAGAAGAACGAAGGCAATGGCGCCACCGGCCACCGTCCGACCGTCAAGGGCGGCTACTTCCCGGTTCCGCCGGTCGACAGCCTGCACGACATCCGTTCGGCCATGGTCCTCACCCTGGAAGCCATCGGCTGCCCGGTTGAAGTTCACCACCACGAAGTGGCCAACGCCGGTCAGTGCGAAATCGGCACCGTGTTCAACACCCTGGTCAAGCGCGCCGACCAGACCCAGATGCTGAAGTACGTGGTGCACAATGTTGCCCACCAGTACGGCAAGACCGCCACCTTCATGCCGAAGCCGATCGTCGGCGACAACGGTTCGGGCATGCACGTTCACCAGTCCATCTGGAAGGACGGCAAGAACCTGTTCGCCGGTGACGGCTACGCCGGCCTGTCTGAAACCGCCCTGTTCTACATCGGCGGCATCATCAAGCACGCCAAGGCCCTGAACGCGATCACCAACCCGGGTACCAACTCCTACAAGCGTCTGGTTCCGCACTACGAAGCTCCGGTCAAGCTGGCTTACTCCGCCAAGAACCGTTCGGCTTCGATCCGTATCCCGTTCGTCGCCTCGACCAAGGCCCGTCGTATCGAAACCCGCTTCCCGGATCCGATCGCCAACCCGTACCTGTGCTTCGCCGCGCTGCTGATGGCCGGTCTGGACGGTATCCAGAACAAGATCCACCCGGGCGATCCGGCTTCCAAGAACCTGTACGATCTGCCGCCGGAAGAAGATGCACAGATCCCGACCGTCTGCGCCTCCCTCGAAGAAGCGCTGGCTGCCCTGGAAGCCGACCACGAGTTCCTGACCCGTGGTGGCGTGTTCTCCAACGACTGGATCGATGCCTACATCAGCCTGAAGATGGAAGAAGTCAACCGCGTCCGTATGACGACCCACCCGGTCGAATTCGATCTGTACTACAGCTGCTAATCGGCGCTTAGTCAAAAAAGGGCGGGTTTCCCGCCCTTTTTTTGTCCACTTTTTCGTGGCCGTGTCGTTAAGTCCGATACACTGGAAAAGTTACGCGGAAGGACGGTGATGAAACGTAGTTTGCTTACCCTGCTGGTTGTTGCTATGCCGCTGTCGGCGATGGCGCAGACGATTTATAAATGCACCGATGCTAGCGGTGGTGTCGTCATTTCCAATAATTCGCGCATCGAGAAGAACTGCAAGGCCATCGTCAGTGGCCCTGAAAACACGCTGCCAGCCCCCAAGGCCCGACCGGCCGGTGCCGCCGCCAATCCCTCGCCGGCCGGCTTCCCGCGCGTCGGCGAAGACACCCAGAAATCGCGCGACGGCGACCGCCGCCATATCCTCGAGCAGGAACTGGCCGGCGAACAGCGCAACCTGGAACTGGCGAAGAAGGAGCTGGCCGAGCAGGAAGCCGCCAAGGGCGGCCCGAGCGACCGGACGGCTCCCTACAAAGACCGGGTCAGCCAGCATGAACGCAATATCCAGGCGATCCAGAAGGAGTTGGGAAACCTGAAGTAGTTGCTAGCCGTTAGTTACTAGTTGTTAGCAAATTTTGAGGGGCGCCGTGGCGCCCCTTTGCTTTTGCCGATAGCCGGTTCTGGCGACTAACTACTGCTCTTCACCTTGTACCAGGCCGCATACAGCGCCGGCAGGAAGAGCAGGGTCAGGGCGGTGGCGACAATCAGGCCGCCCATGATGGCGACTGCCATCGGTCCGAAGAAGTCGTTGCGCGATAGCGGGATCATGGCCAGCACGGCGGCGGCGGCGGTCAGCACGATGGGGCGGAAACGGCGCACCGTCGATTCGACGATGGCGTCGTGCCGCGCCTTGCCGGCGGCCAGGTCCTGCTCGATCTGGTCAACCAGGATGACCGAGTTGCGCATGATCATGCCGAACAGCGCGATGGTGCCGAGCAGCGCCATGAAGCCGAAGGGCTGGTTGAAAATGAGCAGGAACAGGGCGATGCCGATGATGCCCAGCGGCGCCGTCAGCAGCACCATGGCCACCCGCGACACGCTCTGCAGCTGGATCATCAGGATGGTCACCACGGCCAGCACGAACAGCGGGATGCCGGCCATCACCGAACCGGAACCCTTGGCCGATTCCTCGACCGAACCGCCGGTGGCAATCCGGTAGCCGTCCGGCAGCGCGGCCTGGATGGCGTCGATCTGCGGCTTGATGTGGTCGACGATGGTTGCCGGCTGCGTCTTGCCGTACAGGTTGCCGCGCACCGTGATGGTCGGCAGCCGGTCGCGCCGCCAGATCAGGCCCGGCTCGAAGCCGTGCTTGAGGCGGCCGATCTGGCTGAGCGGGACGCTCTTGCCGGCGCGCGTCGGCACCGCCAGGTCGGGCAGGGCGGCAAGATGCTGGCGTTCGTCGCGGTCGCCGCGCAGCACCACGTCGATGGTCTTTTCGCCTTCGCGGAAGCTGGTCACCACGTAACCGTTCAGCGACATGTTGAGCAGGGCGGCGATGTCCTGGCTGGAGACGGCGAGCAGGCGCGCCTTGTCCTGGTCGATCTCGATTTCGATGCGCTTCGACAGCTCGCTCCAGTCGAGATTGACGTTGCTCAACTCGGGCTCCTGGCGCATGACCTCGGCGATATTGGCGGCCGCCTTGCGCAGCACGTCGGTATCCTCGCCGGAGATGCGGTACTGGACCGGGTAGCCGACCGGCGGGCCGTTCTCGATGCGGCTGATATTGGCGCGGGCGCCTAAGGTCTCGCTGTCGTACAGCCGGATCAGCCGTTCGCGCAGCGCTTCGCGGGCTTCGACGCTGCGCGCCACGATAACGAACTGGCTGACGTTGCTGGACGCCAGCTGCTGGTCGAGGCCGAGGTAGTAGCGTGGCGAGCCGGAGCCGACGTAGGCGATGTAGTGCTCAAAATCGTCGTGCGCGGCCTTGTCCTTGTCCAGCCAGGCTTCGAGCCGCTGCGCCTCGGCGTCGATGCCGGCGATGGACGAACCTTCCGGCAGGCGCAGTTCGACATTGAGTTCGAGACGGGTCGAGTTCGGGAAGAACTGCTTTTGGACCTTGCCCATGCCGACAATGGACAGCGCGAACAGGCCGACGGTGATGCCGATGACCAGCCAGCGGCGGCGCACGCACCAGCCGACCAGTACGCGGAAACGGCTGTAGAAGGGCGTGCCATACACGTCGTGGTCTTCGGCATGGGGCGGGCCATTGAGGCCGAGCTTGTCGACCAGTGCGGCAAGACGGGGCGCTCTTTTCTCCCAGGAACTTGTGGTCTTGGCGGCGCGCGGGTCAGGCAGCAGCTTGTAGCCCAGCCACGGAATGGCGATGACGGCAGCCAGCCAGGAAATGAGCAGGGAAACCGCGTTGATCTGGAAAAAGGCGAAGGCGTATTCGCCGGTCGACGACTTGGCCAGCGCGATGGGGATGAAGCCCGCGACGGTGACCAGCGTACCCGACAGCATCGGCCCGGCCGTGCTGGTGTAGGCGAAGGAGGCGGCACGGGTGCGTTCCCAGCCCTGTTCCATCTTCACCCACATCATTTCGACGGCGATGATGGCGTCGTCCACCAGCAGGCCCAGCGCCAGGACCAGGGCGCCGAGCGATACCTTGTGCAGGCCGACGTTGAACAGCGACATGGCGAGGAAGGTCGCGGCCAGTACCAGCGGGATGGAAATGGCGACGACCAGGCCGGTGCGGATGCCCAGGCTCAGAAAGGTGACGGCCATGACGACCAGCACCGCCTCGGCCAGCGACTGGACGAAGGCCTGCACCGAACGCTTGACGGCATCCGGCTGGCTGGCCGCCTCGCCGATCTCGACGCCGACCGGCAAGCCGGCCTGCAACGCAGCGACCCGGCTCTTCAGGTCCTTGCCGAGCTGGATGATGTCGCCGCCCTTGACCATCGAGACGCCGATGGCCAGCGCCCGCTTGCCGCCGAAGCGCACTTGCGTGGCCGGCGGATCGATTGTGCCGCGCTTGACGGTGGCGATGTCGCCCAGCCGGAAGCTGCGGTTGCCGGCGCGGATCAACGTGTCGGCGACGGCCTGGGTGGTATCGAAAGCGCCGCCGGGGCGGATCTGGATGCGTTCCTGCTGCGTTTCGAAAAAGCCGCTGCCATTCACCGTATTCTGCTGGGCCAGCGCCTGCACGATGGTCGCCTGGTCGATGCCCAGTGTCGCCAGCTTGGTATTCGACAGTTCGACGAAAATCTTTTCGTCCTGGATGCCGAAGATCTCGACCTTGCCGGCATTGGGCACGCGCAGCAGTTCGTCGCGGATGCGCTCGGCCTGGTCCTTCAGTTGCGGGTAGTCGAAGCCGTCGGCGGTCAGGGCGTAGATATTGCCGAACACGTCGCCGTATTCGTCGTTGAAGAACGGCCCCTGGACGCCGGCCGGCAGGGTGTGGCGGATGTCGCCGATCTTCTTGCGCACCTGGTAGAACACGTCGGGGACGCTGCCCGGCGGCGTACTGTCCTTGGCGACGAACAGCACGGTCGATTCGCCCGGCCGGGAAAAACTGGACACGCGGTCGATGTAGGGCGTTTCCTGCAGCTTCTTCTCGATCTTGTCGGTGACCTGCTGCTCCATCTGGCGCGCCGTGGCGCCCGGCCACAGGCTGCGGATGACCATGATCTTGAAGGTGAAGGGTGGATCCTCGGCCTGGCCGAGCTTGCCGTAGGCAAGGACGCCCATCAGCGCGATGGCGAGCAGGAAATAGCCGACCAGCGTGCGGTGGTGCAGGGTCCAGTCGGACAGGTTGAAGCGGTGGCTCACGGTGGGGATGCCCTAGCGCTGACGGTCTGGCGGGGTGACCGGTCGGGCCTGCACGGCCTGCCCGTCGACCAGCTTGGCGGCGCCGCTGACGATGACCGCTTCCCCGGCCTGCAGGCCGCCGCTGATGGCGGCGCCATCTTCGCGGAACGCGGCGACGCCGACCGGTCGCGAGACGACCTTGCCGTCCTTGACGACGCGGACGAAGGGGCCGCTGCCGGTGTCGAGCACAGCGCCCAGCGGTACCAGCAGTTCGCCGGCAGATTCACTGCCCAGCAACACGCGGGCGGTCATGCCGAGGCGTACTTCCGGCGGCGGGACGATCAGGCGTATCC
>DATGXM010000294.1:0-4239 GCA_035298985.1 Azonexus sp.
TGGCGGACGGAAACCTGGGCCAGTTGCTCGTTCCGGCGGCCGAGCAGGATCGCGTGCTACAGGTTTTTGCCGGTTTCCCGCTCGATCCCGTCCTCGCCTTCAAGCTGACGGTGGCCCGCGAACAGATGCCGCACATCTATCATCATTGCCTGCAGGTTGCCCTCTGCGCGGTCGTCCTGTCCATGGCGAGCCCGGGCAGCGGCGAGAACGACTGGCGCGACGCGGCGGCGGCCGGACTTTTCCACGACCTCGGCTTCCTGCATCTCGATTCGGCATTTCTCGGCGAAGAACGCCGGGTCACCGCACGCGAACGGCAATACATCTACTCCCATCCCATCCTGGCCGAGTTGATCCTCAATCGCGCGCCGAGCTGGCATTCGAATGTCCGGCGCGCCGCGCTGGAGCATCACGAGCGCCTGGACGGCAGCGGCTATCCGCGCGGCCTGAGCGAAGCGCAAATCAGCCCGCTCGGCCAGCTGCTGGCGGTAGCCGACCTGGTGCCCTCGCTGTTTCTGCGCCGGCGCTTCACGCCACTGGCCAGCCATGTGCATGTCATCCTGCGACTGAACCAGGGGAAATTCAATCGCGCCATTTCCGATCGCATCACCGCCTTGGTCAAACGCAATTCGGACCTGGACAGCCGCTGGACAAGCGACGACCTGTCTTACGCGACCGTGCTCGACGATCTGGTCGTGCTGTCCGTCGATATCCAGAGCTGGCATTCCATCGCGGCGCGCTACGACAAGCTGCCGGTCGTCGAACTGATCAACCGGCGCCTGAAACGCCTCGAGAAAAACTGCGCCGGGGTCGGCATCGACCTGCAATACTGGGGCATGATCGATGCCGATGTCGGCACCGATCAAGGAACCCTGCGCGAACTGGCGGCCGGTGCCGCCGAGGCGCGCTGGCAGTTGTGCGCCATTGCCCAGGAAATCCAGCGCAAGTGGAAAAGCTTGTGTCCGCAGCATCAAACCGTCCGCGAGGAAATCTGGGAGTGGATAGGACGGATCGACCGCGAGGCGCCGGCATTGAGCGACGCCTGACCCGGAAAGGCTACGATGGGCAAGAATCGGCTTGAAGCGTTCAGCGATGGCGTGCTCGCCATCATCATCACCATCATGGTCCTGGAACTGAAGGTTCCGCATCACGCCGACCTGGACGCGCTGCAGCCCCTGCTGCCCAGTTTCCTGTCCTACGTGCTGAGCTTTATCTACGTCGGCATCTACTGGAACAACCATCACCACATGCTGCACGCGGCCAGGCATGTCTCCGGCCCGGTGCTGTGGGCCAACCTGAACCTGTTGTTCTGGCTGTCGCTGTTTCCCTTCGCCACCGGCTGGATGGGCGAAAACCATTTCGCCGCACTGCCCTCGGCCGTCTACGGCTGCGTGCTGCTGATGGCGGCCATTTCGTACTACCTGCTGCAGCAATGCGTCATCGCCGCCGACGGCCCGGATTCGCTGCTCAAGCAGGCGCTGGGCAGCGACTGGAAAGGCAAGGCCTCGCCCCTCCTGTACCTGGCGGCGATGCTGGTAGCGTTCTGGGTGCCCGGGGTGGCGCAGGCGATCTACGTTGCCGTCGCGCTGATCTGGCTGGTTCCGGACCGGCGAATCGAGCGGGTGATCGAGCGCACTGAAACCTGAGCGCTCACCTTGCCGCCCCTGCCTTGTAACCGCGCCGCTGCGGCAGACTGAATTACAACCGCGGACGCGGCCTGCTGCCCCGGTTTGAGCAATGCTAAACTGATCCGGACTTTTCCCTTGCGCAACCTGGCCAATTTCCGCTCGTTACCCGACGCCATCCAAACGGTGATCGCATGAAACCAATCCCCTTGTCCGGCACGCCCCTGGTAGCCGGCGCCGATAGCGAGCAGAAGCGGCGCGAGATCCTCGCCTGCTTCCAGGCCACCTTCGACCGCTACGAGCAGCTGTTCGAGGTGATGAGCTGCGACGAGGCGTACTACCGCAAGCCGATTGCGCTGCGTCACCCGCTGATCTTCTATTTCGGCCACACGGCGACCTTCTTCATCAACAAGCTGGTGCTCGCCGGCCTGCTCGAACAGCGCATCAATCCGGGTTTCGAGTCGATGTTCGCCATCGGCGTCGACGAAATGAGCTGGGACGACCTCAGCGACGTGCGCTACGACTGGCCGAGCGTGGAGGCCGTACGCGACTACCGCCGGCAGGTGCGGGCCGCCGTCACGCAGGTCATCGAAAGCGCGCCGCTGAGCCTGCCGATCGGCTGGGACGATCCGCTGTGGATCGTGCTGATGGGCATCGAGCACGAACGTATCCACCTCGAAACCTCGTCGGTGCTGATCCGCCAGCACGAACTGAAGTACGTGCAGCCGCACCCGGCTTGGGCGCCGTGCCGCGAAAGCAATGCGGCGCCGGCCAACGCGCTGGTCGATATCCCCGCCGCCCGCTTCCGTCTCGGCCGCGAGCGCAGCGAACCGCTGATCTACGGCTGGGACAACGAATTCGGCCGGCACTTGGCCGACGTGGCTGCCTTCCAGGCCAGCCGCCACCTGGTCACCAACCAGGAGTTCCTCGCCTTCGTCGAAGCCGGCGGCTACGCCGACGACACGCTGTGGCAGGAGGAAGGCGCGGCGTGGAAGGCGTTTGCCCAGGCCCGCCACCCGACCTTCTGGGTGCGCGACGACGGGCAATGGAAGCTGCGCCTGATGCTCGAAGAAGTGCCCATGCCGTGGGACTGGCCGGTGGAAACCAACTACCACGAGGCCAAGGCCTTCTGCCAGTGGAAGGCCCGCGAGACCGGCCAGCCGGTGCGCCTGCCCAGCGAGGACGAATGGCAGGCCCTGCGCCATTTCGCCGGCGTCGGCGACCTGCCCGGCGACGCCGCACCGCCAGCCAACAGCGAACTGCGCCACTGGGCTTCCAGCTGCCCGGTGACGCGCTTCGCGCATGGACCGCTGTACGATGTGATCGGCAATGTCTGGCAATGGCTGGAAACGCCGACCTACCCGTTCGACGGTTTCGCCGTGCATCCGATCTACGATGACTTCACGACGCCGACCTTCGACGACCGCCACAACCTGATCAAGGGCGGCTCGTGGATTTCCTGCGGCAACCAGGCCTCGCCGCTGTCGCGCTACGCCTTTCGCCGCCATTTCTTCCAGCACGCCGGCTTCCGCTACGTGGTGAGCAACGCGCCCGCCACCCAGCCCACCTCGCGCTACGAAACCGACCGCCTGGTGTCGGAATACATCGAATTCCACTACGGCGACGAATACTTCGGCGTCGCCAATTTCCCGCGCACGCTGGCCCGGATGGCGATTGCCGCGATGGGCGACAAGCCGGCCGGCAAGGCGCTCGACCTCGGCTGCGCCACCGGCCGGGCGAGCTTCGAACTGGCCCGCCATTTCGACCGGGTCACCGGCCTCGACTTCTCCGCCCGCTTCATCGGCATAGGCACCCAGCTGGCCGAACAGGGCACGCTGCGCTACACGCTGACCGAGGAAGGTGAACTGGTCACCTACAAGGAATGCTCGCTGGCCGGACTCGGCCTCGCCGACCTGGCCAGCAAGGTCGAGTTCTTCCAGGGCGACGCCTGCAACCTGAAGCCGATCTTCAGCGGCTACGATCTGATCCTCGCCGCCAACCTGATCGACCGCCTGTACAGCCCGGCCAAATTCCTCGAGACCGTGCACACCCGTCTCAACCCCGGCGGCCTGCTCATGCTCGCCTCGCCCTACACCTGGCTGGAAGAACACACCAAGCGCGAGGAATGGATAGGCGGTTTCAAGAAGGACGGCGAGAACCTGACTACCCTGGACGGTCTGAAAGCCATGCTCGGCAAGTATTTCCACCTGATCCGCGGCCCCGAATCGGTGCCCTTCGTGATCCGTGAGACGAAACGCAAGTTCCAGCACACGCTGTCGGAAGTGACCATCTGGGAGCGCATCTGAGGCTAATACCGGCCAGCGAGATGTCATTCCCGCGCAGGCGGGAATCCAGAAAATCAACGAACTGGATCCCCGCCTGCGCGGGGATGACGAATCAAGCAACTTGCCTCTAAGCCCGCATTCGACATGGGCGCCAGCCCGGCCAATGCTAAAATTCGCCCCCTATCCACTTGCCACCCCGCGCCCCCGATGCGTCAGCTCATCCTCGACCTGTTGCCGGAAAGTCCGCCCTCGCTGGACAATTTCGTTCCCGGCGCCAACGCCGAGACGCTGGCCGCATTGACCGAATGGCTGGCCGGCACGCGCCCGGACAC
>DATGXM010000295.1:0-4060 GCA_035298985.1 Azonexus sp.
GTTGGGCGGGTGGCGCCGAGGACGGTGACCGCTTCGTCCAGGCGTCGGTCGGACGCCTCGAAGTCGAGGGCGATGGCCAGGCCGTAGGCGGCGGTGGCGCCGATCAGCGGCGCGCCGCGCACCTGCATGGCGCGGATGGCGTGCGCCGCCTCTTCCAGCGTGGCGACGCGGACCCAGTGCAGCGCATGCGGCAGGCGGGTCTGGTCGATGATATCGATGACGCGCCGCTCGGGATGGGCGCGCAGGGTGCGAGTGGGGATGCCGTCGATGTTCATGGAGCTTCAAATGGGGAAGGGTGGGGCATACGGAGCCCGCATACCCCCTATTGTGACTGCCCATCTGCCCGTGCGGAAGCCTGGGCCGCGAAATTTGCCGCGGTGGGGGCGAAGGCGGCGAGGTAAATTGACAAGAAAAGAGTATGCTTGGAAATTGTCACAAAAATGATAACGCTGGCAGATATGGCGGCGCGGACGGGCAGTCTGGAAACGACCCGGACAGGCGCCACATTCAGGCCATCGACACTTCAATACCGGGGGACAAGGAAATGTTTTCGTTTTTCAAGAGCAAAGGAGAGGCGTCGGCTGTTGCGAACGGGCAGGCGGCCGGTCGGCCACTGGCGATGCGCGGGAAGTTCAACGCCGATCGCCTTCCGGCGCATCGTCAGGAGATCGGCCTGCCGGAGGCGGCGGGCGGCCTGTTCATCGGTTTCGTGCCGCCCTATGCGACTTTTTCGACGGCCGCCGACGGCCTGAACCGGGCTGTAGCCGGTGGTGCCGGCAACATGGCTTTTGCCGCGCTTTCCTCCACCGGCGCCCTGTGCAGCGGCGGCGAGTCGACCTATTGCGGTGCCGAAGCGCATGACCGCGAGGGCAGCTATCTATGGCTTTCCGACGAAATTGTCGAGCGCGCCGAAATCCACAGCATCGACCTGCGCATGGGCCAGGGCTCGACGGTCAGCGAACGGGTCAGCCGGATCGCCCAGGAACTGGCCCGGGTCAATCCTTCCTTCCAGATCAACGCCCAGGACACCTTTGCGCTGATCTTCTGCGACGGGCTGTCGGCGTCGGAAGGCTTCCTGATGCGCGCCTGGTACGAGAGCAAGCGCTTCCCCTGCCTGGCCGTCGGCGGCTCGGCCGGCGGCAAGCTCGATTTCTCCGGCACCTACATGCACGACGGCCGGCAGGTGCTGACCGGCAAGGCGATGCTGATCTTCTGCAAGGTCAAACCGGGCATCCGTTTCTCGCCATTCAAGTCGCAGAACTTCGTCCCCGCCGGCAAGAGCTGGCTGGTCGCCGAGGCCGACCCGGTGGCCCGCACCGTCAGCAGCGTGTTTGCCGAGGATGGCGGGACGGTCGGTTTCCTGACGGCGCTGGCCAGTCATTTCCGTTGCCCGGAAAGCGAGGTCGGCAAGCATCTGGCCAACCACACCTTCGCCGTGTCGGTCGATGGTGAAATGTTCATCCGCTCGGTGGCCGCGCTGGGCGCCGACAAGACCTCGTTCTTCTGCGACATCGAATTCGGCGATTGCCTGCATCTGCTGAAGCAGGAGGATTTCATCGCCACCACGCAGCGCGACTGGCAGCAGTTCGTCACCGGCAAGGGAACGCCGCTGGCCATGCTGCTCAACGACTGCGTGCTGCGCCGGGTCGGCAATTCCGCCGTGCTCGGCCGCGCCGCCTTCTTCGCCGATACCCCGGCGGCCGGCTTCTCGACTTTCGGCGAAATCCTCGGTATCCCGATCAACCAGACGCTGTCGGCACTGGTGTTCTTCCGCGACGGGCCGAGCTTCTCCGACCCGTTCATGAGCGCCTTCCCGGTGTCGTATGCGGCGTTTTCCAATCACTACGGGCAGCGCGCCCTGCAGCGCTGGATCACGCTGAACGGCATCCAGCGCGGCATGGTCGAGCAGGTGCTCAATTACGAGCGCAGCGTCCAGCCGGTCATCGACACCCTGCCGTCGCTGGCTTCCGGCTTCCGGCAACAGGCGGCGACGCTGAACGAAGCGATGTCGCTGATGTTCGCCGTCGGCGAGTCGGCCAAGACTTCGCAGGCCTCGCAGGCCAGCCTGGGGGCGGGGCTCGATGACCTGGAGCGCCTGTCCAAGGCAATCGGCTCGATTACCGGCGGGATCAGCGCGATCGCCGACCAGACCAATCTGCTCGCCCTCAATGCTGCCATCGAGGCGGCGCGGGCCGGTGAGGCCGGGCGCGGTTTCGCGGTGGTGGCCGATGAAGTCCGCAAACTGGCCCAGTCGGCCAAGGACCAGGCCGACGCCACGGCGTCCAGCATCCGCGAGGCGGTGCAGACCATTTCCGGCATCCGCGGCATCGCCGGGGAAACCCTGCGCTCGATCAATGAACTGATCGAGCGCAGCGAGGCGGCATCGGCGCAAATTTCGCAGATGACCACCGACGCTGCCCGCGAACAGGCCCAGGTGACGCAGAGCCTGTCCAATGTCGACGGACTGACGCACGGCATGGCGACGCTGAACGAACTGCTCGGCCGGCTCGATCAGCTGCAAGGGATGGCCTCGAAGCTTTAAGGCGGCTTCCGCAGCCGTCGGAAAGCCCGACAGGCCAAGATGTGGCGGGATGCCTGGCACGGCCTCCCTGCCACTCCGCGTCACGGTAAAGGCGCCTTGGCGAGACTTGTCATGCCCGCGGTGCTGTCGCATGATGCGGCTGTTTCCAAGGGCTTCGCCGCATGCAGACCAACCTTCGCATCGACTCCCGGTTTCCGCAGATGGGAACCACCATTTTCACTGTGATGTCCCGGCTGGCCGCCGAGTGCGGCGCCGTCAACCTGTCGCAGGGCTTTCCCGACTTCCAGGCCGAGCCGGCCCTGTTCGACGCCGTGCACCGCCACATGCTGGCCGGCCGCAACCAGTACCCACCGATGGCCGGCGTGCCGGAACTGCGCCAGGCCATCGCGGACAAGGTCGCCGCCCTGTACGGCACGCGTTTCGACGTCGATGCCGAGGTCACCGTCACGGCCGGCGCGACGCAGGCCATCTTCACCGCCGTCGCCGCCTTCGTCCGGCCGGGCGACGAGGTCATCGTTTTCGAGCCGGTCTACGACAGCTACGTGCCGGCCATCGAAACGGTCGGCGGCAAGGCGGTGCCTGCCCAGCTCAAATTTCCCGACTACGCGCCGGACTGGGCGCAGGTCGCTGCGTTGATCACGCCGAAAACGCGGATGATCATCGTCAATTCGCCGCACAACCCGACCGGCAGCCAGCTGACGGCATCCGATGTGGACCGCCTGGCCGAACTGGTGCGCGGCACCGATATCGTGATCCTGTCCGACGAGGTGTACGAGCACATCGTGTTCGACGGCGAACGGCATGCCAGCCTGTGCAGCCATGCCGAGCTGGCGGCGCGCAGCATCGTGGTGTCGAGTTTTGGCAAGACCTACCACATCACCGGCTGGAAAATCGGCTATGTGGTCGGCCCGGCGGCGCTGATGGCCGAATTCCGCAAGGTGCACCAGTTCAACGTGTTCACCGTGCATGCCCCGTCGCAGCTGGCGATTGCCGAGTACATGCAGGATGCCTCGCGCCATCTCGGGCTGGCCGCCTTCTACCAGGAAAAACGGGACCATTTCCGCCAACTGATGGCGGCGACGCCCTTCGAATTGCTGCCCTGTCGCGGCACCTACTTCCAGCTGGCGCGCTACGACCGGATTTCCGAACTGCCCGACCGTGCTTTCGCCGAATGGCTGACCCGCGAGGTGGGCGTCGCGGTCATCCCGGTGTCGGCCTTCTATGCCGACGGCCGCGACGACAAGGTGGTGCGCTTCTGTTTCGCCAAGCGCGAAGAGACCTTGCAGGCTGCTGTCGAACGGCTCGGCAAGGCCTTTCCGGGCCCATCACCGTTATGAAAAATGCTTGACCGGCTTATCGGGCCAAGCGAATAATCAAATCAGCAATAACGCCAACGACTACGGAGAAAACAGTATGGGAATGATTCAGGAATTCAAGGAGTTTGCCATCAAGGGCAATGCGATGGACCTGGCGGTCGGCGTCATCATCGGCGGCGCCTTCGGCAAGATCGTCGATTCC
>DATGXM010000296.1:0-1977 GCA_035298985.1 Azonexus sp.
ATCCTGCAGCTCAGGTGCCAGCCTTCCTGCTTGAACAGGCTATCGCGGTAGGCGAAACGGCAGTCGTCGCGGTTGAAGCTGACGACAGCCTGGCGGTCGAAATCCCAGGCGGTCACCGAATGCAGCCGTTCGCCGACTTCCAGGCCGTAGGCGCCGATGTTCTGGATCGGCGCCGCGCCGACCGTGCCCGGGATCAGGCTGAGGTTTTCCAGCCCCGGCCAGCCCTCGGCCAGCGTCCACTGCACGAAGTCATGCCAGTTCTCGCCGGCACCGGCTTCGATGTAGAAGGCCTCGCCATCTTCCCTGAGCAGCCGTTTGCCGGGAATCGCCATGTGCAAAACCAGCCGGTCGATGTCGCCGCTCAACACCAGGTTGCTGCCGCCGCCGAGGATGAAGCGCGGTTCATCGGCCAAGGCTGCATTGGCCAGCTCTGCCGCGGTGCTGATCCGGGTGTAGCGGGCGGCGTGACCTGGCAGGGCCAGCGTGTTGCTGGCCCGCAGATCGACGTCGCGGTGCACGATCACAGCAGCGGCGCCAGCCAGTACTCCGCATCCTTGAGCGCCATGCCCTTGCGCGCCGCCCAGTCTTCCAGTTGGTCGCGGCCGATCTTGGGGATGGCGAAATACGCCGCCTCCGGGTGGCCGATGTAGAAGCCGGAAACCGCGGCGGCCGGGGTCATCGCGCAGGACTCGGTGAGGCCCATGCCGGCGTTGGCCGGCGCGTCGAGCAGGGCGAATAGGTCGCGCTTGGCGGTGTGGTCCGGGCAGGCCGGGTAGCCAGGGGCGGGGCGGATGCCCTGGTATTCCTCGGCGACCAGCGCGTCGTTGTCGAGCGCCTCGCTGGCGGCGTAGCCCCAGTAGTAGGTGCGCACGCGCATGTGCAGCCATTCGGCGGCGGCTTCGGCCAGGCGGTCGGCCAGGGCCTTGAGCATGATTGCCGAGTAGTCGTCGTTGGCCGCCTCGAATTCGGCAACCTTGGCTTCGATGCCGAGGCCGGCAGTGACCGCGAAGGCGCCGACATAGTCGTTGTCGCCGACATAGTCGGCCAGTGCGACGTTGCGGCGACCCGCCGGCTGCTTGTGCTGCTGGCGCAGTCCGACCCAGCGGGCGATTTCCTGGCTGCGGGACTCGTCGCCGTAGATGATGATGTCCTCGTTGTCGCCGCGGGCCGGGTAGAGGCCGAAGACGGCGCGGGCGGTGACCCATTCCTCGCTGATGATCCTGGCGAGCATTTCCTTGGCATCGGCGAACAGCTGGCGGGCCGTTTCGCCGACCGTTTCGTTCTCGAGGATGGCCGGATAGCGGCCGGCCAGGTCCCAGCTCTGGAAGAAGGGCGACCAGTCGATGAACAGCGACAGGGTGTCGAGGTCCAGGTCGAGGGTATGCAGGCCCAAGTGCTGGGGAACGACCGGGGTGTAGGCTGCGTCACCGGTGAAACGGTTGGCGCGGGCTTCGGCCAGCGTGACCAGGGTGGCGCCCTTGCGGCCGCTGTGTTCGGCACGCACCGTTTCGTATTCGCTGGCGATTTCGGCCATGTAGCCGTCGCGCTGGTCGATGGACAGCAGGCGGGTGGCGACGCCGACGGCGCGCGAGGCGTCCGGCACGTAGACGACCGGGCTGTCGGCGTTCGGGGCGATCTTGATGGCGGTGTGGGCGCGGCTCGTCGTCGCGCCGCCGATCAGCAGTGGCTGCTTCATGCCGTGACGCTTCATCTCGGCGGCGACGTGGGCCATTTCCTCCAGCGACGGTGTGATCAGGCCGGACAGGCCGATGATGTCCACGCGGTGCTCCAGCGCGGCCTTCAGGATGTTGTCGCAGGAAACCATGACGCCCAAGTCGATGACGTCGTAGCCGTTGCAGCCGAGCACGACGCCGACGATGTTCTTGCCGATGTCGTGCACGTCGCCTTTGACCGTGGCCATCAGGATCTTGCCCTTGCTGCCCAGGCCGGTACGCGTCTTTTCCGCCTCGATGTAAG
>DATGXM010000297.1:0-9818 GCA_035298985.1 Azonexus sp.
TCCCGAAGACGCCGACCAGGGCGGCGCCCTTCATGTTCGCCGCCAGCATTTCTGCCTGCAGGAGCTGGAGAGGCGCAATCGGGGCCAGCGCACTAAGCGCCAAAGACCCCAAGGCAGCCCCCAGTCGCCACACAGAGCCAACCAAACCGACGAAGGCAGCGATGGTCTGCAGGTTCATGACGATCACCAGGCCGATCAGCGCATTCTTGGTACCGCCGACCATATCGACGACATTCTTCAGCGAACCGAAGAAGTCCTTGGCGCCCTGGACAATTCCGGACCAATCAACGCTCTTGATGCCAGTCACCAGGTCGCGGACAAATTCCTTGACGCCGGCGGATACCACCTTGCGATTGGCGGAAGCCCACATCACGATGTCATCGACCAGCGGGCCGAGGACAGGGACCAACTCCTTTGCGATGGTGTTCTGAAAGCCTTTGGTGACGAAGTCCAAATCCTTGAACTTGTCGCCGAGCTCCTTGGCACCCTTGATGTCATCCAGGGACATCACGCCCTTGAGCCGCTTGAAACGGTCGAGGCTCTGATTGATACCGTCCGCCCCTTCCATCAAGAGCGGCACCATTTCTTGCCAGCTCTTGCCGAAGAGTGCCATGCCCATACGGGCCTGTACCACCGGGTTCTTGTTGCGAACGAAGGCATCCGCCAGTTGCGGCAGGATGTCGATACCCGCCCGAAGTTGGCCATTGGCATCGCGCGTGCTGACGCCTAGCTTTTTCATCAGGCCGGCGAGATCCTTGTTCTTTCCGGCGGCGGCATCGCCGATCTGCTTGTTCAGCTTGGCCATGCTCGTCTGCAGCGTCTCGATCGGCACGCCTGCCTGATCGGACACATACTTCATCCGCTGCCACTCTTCGACGGCCATGCCGGAGCGAAGCGCGCCCTTGTAGGCCGCTTCGCCCATCTCGGTGAAGCCGACCACGGCATTCTTGATGGCAACCAGGGAGAAGCCGCCAAGAACGCCGGACAGCGCGGACAGCGGCAGACCGATCTTGCTGGTCAGCGCATTCGCCGAGCTGGCCACGTCGGAAAGGTATTTCCTGGTCGTCTTGGCGACGTTGCCGACACTCTTGAGCACCGGCGACATCCTGTCGACGGCAGACAGAACCGCCTTCAGCTGCCAGTTATCAGACATGGCTTACTCCGTTTCTTGTTGCGCCTGCACATCGTCGGCAATGCGGGACGCCTGCCGCTCATAGAGATCGAATCGACTGAGCGGCAGGGCCATGATGGCTGCAGGATCTACCCGCCAGAAATGGGCGACATCGAAGACCCGGGCGGTGAATCGCTCTTGGTCTCCCCATCGCCATCCCCGAAAAAATGCATGACGGCCGCAGTGCAGCGCGACAGGTCGGCGCGCGGCAAAGCCTTCACGCTGTTCATCGGAATGGAACCCAGGCGCATGATGTATCGCGCGACCACGGGCATGCGGATTTCGATGCCGGTATTCACGCCGTCCTGGCTGGGGATGTAGAGACGCGGCTCGCCGAGCTCGATGATGTCTTCGGACGTCGGCTCGCGCAGAACGATTTGGGAAATCTCCTCGCCGTGCGCCTTGAGCGGCTTGCTCAGAGGAATGGTGATATCGCTGTCGCTCATTGCCAAATCCCCTTCATGCCGCCGAATTCGAGATCGACTTCGCCTTCGCTACCCTTGACCTCTGTTTCACCTTCCAGCCAGCCGGAAGAAACGGTATAAACCTTGCCATTGGCCAGCTCCGCCGTGACGGTCATGTCGGTAGCCGTGCGCACTTTTTCAATCGGAAAGTTCGGACCAAATACCGCTTTCACCTTGATGTAAGGCTTGGTCGCCGTTTCGATATAGCCTGCCGGCCCCGCTGCGGCCATTTTGGTTTCGCGCTTCACATCGCTCAGCGGGCATGCAACATCGCCCGCGACGTCAAACTGATCGCCATCGATCTTGACGTAGCAGATCCCCGCTACACGTTTTCCCATGATGGTTTCCTCTCAAGACAGGGAGGCCGAGGCCTCCCGGGTGGTTAAGCGTTGGCGCCGTACTGCAGGCGGAACTGGTTGAGCATCGCGAAGATGCGCAGCTGATTGACCAGGTCAGGCGGCAGCAGCACGTTGATGCGGTTCGGGTTGCCAGCGTCGCGCTCGACGATCAGGTACTTGGCAAACAGCGCCGAGTTTTCGACGAGCCCCTGATCTTCCATGTCGGCGTACTCGGCAATCAGCTCGGCGCGGATCACCTTCGGCGTCACGATGGCCTGGCCGGCGCCGAAGCGGGTGCCGTCGTTGGCCAGCTTGTGCCGCGGGTACTTCTGGGTGATGCGGTTGCGCAGCCGGCGGGTGATCTCGGCCAGGGTGTGCAGCGTCTCGCTGTCCAGGTAGCTCGGATCGGTCTGACCCCAGACGTTCTTCTGGTAGGTCGTGATCGCCCGCTCGACGCGCAGCAGGCCGCCCGATACGTAGCTGGTGGCGATGCCGTAGTTGAGCAGCGACTGACGCTCGGTCAGGATGAACTTCTTGCCTTGCCGCGGCGCCAGGATGCCGGTCAGCGGCGTGGTCTGGGTCGGGCGGGCGACATCCACCTGGATACACACCGAGTTGGCACCACCGTAGGCCGCCGCGTATTCCCAGCAGGGATTCGGGCAGTCGACATCGATGCCGGCAATGGTGTGGTGCGGGTCGTTGCGCAGGGCGCCGGCCGTGGTCAGGCCCGACAGCGTGCCGCGCAGGGCGGTGTAGCAGTGACCATAGACCTGGCGGCTCCATGCCCAGCGGCCTACCGAGTCGTTGAACTCGGTCTGGAAGGCATCGAGCGAGGTGCTGTCGGTGTAGGGGTGAATCACGAAGTCGTATTCGTCATCGCCCATGGCCGTGATGACCGACCCGGTCAGCGTCGGGTTGGTGGCACCGCCAGACATGAATCCGCTGCCCGAATAGGCCAGCGCAACGCCGGCCGGCAGGAACTGACTACCCGCCGAGCCGCGGAAGCTGTCGAGGATGGAGATATCGTTGCCCGTCGCGCCCTTCCAGCGGCAGGTCAGCGTCACCACGTTGGTGGCCACCGCGCTGGTTATCGGCAGATCCACCGCGGCATTGATCGCCGCGTTGATACTGGCCGCGATGGTGTTGGCCGTATCACCGGCCGCGACGCCGACGTTCACCAGCTGGCCAGCGACGTACAGAGCGATCGTTCCGGGAGCCGTGGCCGGGCCGGTGACGGTGATCGTGCCCGAGGCCTGGACGCCGGCGCCGGCGTCGGCCACGGCGATACACCAGACTTCGCCGAAGCTGTCCTGCAGGCGATAGAGTGCATGCATGCGGGCGAGCATGGAGCCCTGGCCGAAGAAGGTCTTCGCCATGTCGGGCGAGCTCACAATCATCGGCGTATTGACCGCCGCGGTGCCGGTGGCCAGCTTCTGGCCGATCAGCAATACCCGCTTGTTCTGGCTGAAGTAGCCAGCCATGGCGTTGTCCATTTCCGCGTAGAACAGCGGAACGCGGACAGTGGCCGGGATGTAATTGAACGAGACGGCGCCCACCGCCAGGGCAGCGAGGCCGGCCGCCGGATGGACCTCAGCACCGATGGCGATGGCGGCAAGCGCGATCACCAGGGCGAGCGTCAGGCGGAAGAACAGCTGCGGGCGATGGCGGACGAAGTAGGCAGGCAGGGTGCGCAGCATGGCTTACGACTCCTTCTTCTTGTTGCGGGCGGGGGCCGGTTTGGCCGGTGCAGACGTCTGCACGGCAGCGTCAGCGGGGGTTTCTTCTTCGGGCTCCGGCTCCGGTTCGGCCTCGACCACGTCGCCATCGGCGAGGCGGCGTTGCCAATACTGGGAGGCCTCGACCGTGCGGCCTTGCGGCGGCAGGGTGTCGCCGCGTGCCGGATCGGGCACGGTGCGGCCCTCGGTGGGCTTGACGTACATGGATCGTCTCCTTGAAACGAAAAACCCGCCTCGAGGGCGGGTTTGGTGGGTAAATGGGTGAGGCGTTTAGGGCAGCACGCCGGTCTTCGGCGCCGTGAATTGCAGCTCATCGCGGCCGTCAGGGCCGGGGCTCTGCAGGTTCGGGTCGGCCGGATCGATGAAGTCAGAGCGGAAGCTCACCTGGTCGAAGTGCGGCAGGCCGGCTAGCTCGATGTCCTGCCAGCCGTCCTCGGGGCCGATCTCCATGTCGGCGCCGAATTCGAACTGGTACCAGAGGCGGGCCCGGCTCATCTTCAGGAGCGTGCCGCCTTCGTAGTTGATGCCGTCGTAGTCGGGATCCGGCTTCCAGCCGAGCAGGCCGGCCCAGAGTTCCCGTCGCAGATCGCGGACGGAATGAAAGGCTGCCTGGCCGCGCTCATCGACCGTGTTGTCGACGGCGACGATGACCGCGAAGCTGTCGGTTAGCGGCTGATGCACGCTGTTCTTCGACATGCTCTCCTTCGGGTTGTCATCCAGGGGGATGACGAAGGCACTAGGCACCGGCAGCGAGGTGGATTCCTCGAGCTGCTTGAACTCGGCCGCGCCGCCGACGCGGTTGGCAAAACTGGGGCAGCGCTCGCGCAGCGCCTGAATGACGATTTCGAGCTGCATGCTTACCTCGGCACCAGGGCGCCCTTGAGGTCGCTCCGGATCTGACTGCGCACGGTATCGCGCTTGTTATCGAGAGCGGCCACAATGAAGTTGCCGCGCTTGGCCAGCCCGGTCTTGGCGCTGCCATAGAACAGGAAGGCAGGGTAGAAATCCTGCATCTCGGCCGTCTTCTTGACGCCGACCTTGACCCACCCGCCCTTGCTGCCCTTGGACACAATCCCGACCGCGCGGCGCATGGCGCCGGTTTGCATGCCAGGCATATCGCCCGGCGCCGAGATCGCCCGCCGCGAGATCATGCGGCGCGCCTCCTTGCGGATGACGCCGGCGCCCTTGACCAGGGAACGACGCATCAGCCGGCGGTCGTAGTCGATGGTCTTGTGGAACTCCAGACCGACCTGGACTTCGGCGGCGCCGATGCTGCCCGTGATTGTTTGGCGATCCATTAGATCGCCCCGAGCTGCTTAGTCGTGATGCGCGTGAATTCGCGCTTGCCTTCGTGGTCGATGGCATCCACCACGCGGTAGCGGTAGCCGTCGTAGTCGATGACGTGCTCGCCGGTGATGTCTTCCGGCTTGGTGCCGGTACCGCGCCGAACGTAGAACAGGTCCGTCGGCGCTTCACCGGTCTGCTTACCGGCGCGGATCGCCAGGCCATGGATCGGCTCATGCCGAGCCCAGCGACCCATCGGATCGGCGTACTGCTCATCCAGACCGAAGGCACCGTTCGGCACCTCGGACTGCAGGCGGATGGCGATGCGGCGATTGAGCATGCCGGCGGTGATCACGAGAGCGGGCATCAGAACACCTCGTAAATGCGGTACGGATCGAGCAGGCGGTGCCAGAAGCGATCGGGCAGCGCGGCCTGCAGGTTGTTGCCGATGCTTTCGCGGTTGGCGTACATAGCGCCGATGGCGAGCAGCATCCATTGCTTGATGGCCACCGGCACCGCCGCGGCAGCGCCGTAGCCGCATACGTAGCGCACGCGCACGGCATTGGGCACCGGGAAGGTATCAGGCCAGCCCTTGCCGTAGGCCGGAACCAGGTAGCCAGGCTCGTTGTCCTTATCAAGCAGTGTGTCGGCCGGGTTGAGCGTGCGCTCGACGCCGGCGACATCCAGATACGTGACTGACGTCAGCGACTGGACAGGCGCGCCGCGCAGGACGAAGGCCTCGGGGAAGACATCGAGCACCAGCTCGCGGGTCTGGGTGCACAGCGCACGGCCGGTTTCGTGCTCGGCGAGTTCCCGAGCCGCCGCGATCAGCGCACCGATGAGCAGGTCGTCATCGGTACCGTCGACACGGCAGTGGTACTTGGCCTCACCCAGCGACACCGGCTCTTCGCTCGGCGCGATGACGACTTTGTAGCTCATGGTTTCCTCAGATTCTTCGGCCGCCGGCGCTGGCCGGTCGGCGGCTTCGAACGGACGACGAAGCACGGGATTGCATGCTGCTGACGGGACGATGCGTCACGGACAGGACGACACCAGGCCCGGCTCCGGCCGGGGCGCTGGTGTATTCAACGTAGTCGCCGCCGGAGAGGAGACCGCTTGCCGCCGCATGGGCGACCGCGGCACCCTGCAGCGGCACCTGGACCGCCAGTCCGCCGGCTGCGATGGCTTGGGCCAGGGCCTGACCGGAAAGCGTCACCGTGACCAGCAGATTGCCATTCGCTGCGGCGACCGCCACAGCTGCGCCAGCTAGCTGCGCACCTGCCCCTAGGTTGCCAGAAGCCGTAGCCACCACCTGGGCGTTGCCGGCCAGCGGCACCGCGACAGACAACGAACCAGATGCCGAGGCCTGCGCCCGAGCATCGCCGGCGAGTGAATTGCTGTTGCCCGGGTTCAGATTGCCGGATGCGCTCGCCTGGGCGACCGCAGCACCGGACAGCGCGAACTGGATGGACAGCGAGCCGAGTGCGGATGCCTGCGCAACAGCACTGCCGGAGAGCGGGAAGGCCGCACTCAGCGCACCGGAGGCGATAGCCTGGGCCAGCGCGGTACCGGAAAGCGCAATACCAACGGATAGCGCGCCCGCAGCACTGGCGACAGCAGCCGCAGCACCCGATAGCGGGAATGCCGTTGCAAGTTGACCGCTGGCGGCGGCGACCGAAACGGCGGCGCCAGCAAGCGGAACCGCAACCGACAAGGCACCGAAGGCGGAGGCAACCGCAGCTGCGTTGCCAGCCAGCGCGGCACCTCCTGCAGCTGCCGGCGCGCCACCCAAACCGACCGAGCGCAGCCCTAGGGGAATCAGGCCGAGACTCATACCATCGGCCAGCTTGTGCGCCAGTCGTAGGACAGCACGGAGTCGAAGTCAGCCAGGCCGCGCACGGTATCGCGATGCCGGCCATCGATGCCACCGATCTGCGCCTCGAGCAGGCTTAGCCTGGCGGCATTGCCACTGACCTTGCTGATCATTTCAAGCAACGTGACACCACGCGCCGAGGCCTCTGCCGTCAGCATGGGAGCTACATCCGCATTGCCAGTAGCGACAAACGCTGTGGCTTCAGCCCGCTTGATCGGCCAGGAGGCCATTTCGCCCGCACTGACGTTTTCCACGGCCTTGTCGCGAAGACTCTTGGCGTGCGCCGAGATTGCCGTGCAAACTTCGTTCTTGCAGTCTTCCAGGCTGTAGGCGTCAATGATCGCCTGCACAGCTGTGTCGTCCGACGATTGCCACACGCCGTCAATTTCCATGAGCCAGTGGCCCGCGGCAACAACGGCCCGATGCAGGCCGATGCCCTTTTCGGTGTAGTTGATCATGGCAGCACCGCTCCAATGGTCGGCATGAAATCAGATGCCACGCTGACGGCCGCACCGAGCGTGACGGAAGCAGGCATATTGGTCCAGCCCGCGCCGATAGCAGCGGTGAAAAATCCGTATCGGCCGTTGACCGCTCCGGTCGGCCCACCCATCGGTGTCGATATGCTGACCTTATCCGAACTTCCCGCGTTATTGGCCACCACGGTCGGCGTGACGTTGCTCAGAATCGCGAACCAGTACCACCCTGGCGGGAGACGGATGTTTCCACCAGCCAGCGAGGAGGTCTTGTAGCCTGTGCTGTTCGGCAGAATATCGCCCGTGCGGCAAAGCAAAGGCCCCGGCAGCCCATTGTGATCGCAAGCGTAGACGCCCAGCTGGATGTGGTCACTACCTGTGCCGTTTGCAGTCGTGATCTGACAAGCAAGGGAAGCGATTTCACGACCGCAGTTCCAACGCAGGCAGGTCAGCAGCATCTGGTTCGCAGCCAGTGCTTTCGTACCACCCGCGGGGAGCTGACCATCGGGCAGCACGATGCGCTGACCAAAGGCGTTCTGGACGTTCGGGATAGTCGGCGATGCCGACCCTTCTTCCAGGGCGCAAATGACGCGCTTCGTTCCCGCCGCCAGACTGATGGTCGCCGGCGATGTGTCGTCATAGACACTGCCGCTGTACGTCGCCGTAACACGGTCGCGGACCATAGTCACGGCATCGATCATGTGACCAATACCGGCCTCAAGCGGCGCACCTGTCGCATCGTCCAGGATCTCGTAGACGAAATAGCCGGTTGTGCTGAACAGGTCGTAGAAGCCGGGCAGGCCGGAAACTGAAGACAGCGTCAGATTGCCCGTGCCGGTCGTGGTCGTTGTCTGCTGTATCCAGTTTCCGAGCATGTCGCGATCTCAGTTGTCGACTTGAATCGTCGCCGCGCCAGCCGAGAAGCTCGGCGTCGCGCCGCTGGTAATGGTGGGCGGGATGGTCACGGTCGTATAGACCCAGATATTCCCTGCCGTCGAGGCGTCGGTCATGCCCCAGCAGTTGATCGTCCCCCAGGGTCCCGATGCAGTCGGGAAAGTAATCGTCGCGTTGTTCGACGTGGTACCGCCGGTACCGCTCGATGCGGTCGTGCTACCAGCCGATTGCGTGCCGGCGAAGTTGGCGAGCGAGGCTGCAACAGCGACACGGGCATAGTTTCCACCCGATACCTCGGTGCCAGCCGACGATTCAGTCGGGCATGCGGTGTAGAGCGCGAAGTACCAGGTTGCCGGAGCGCCCAGGGACTGACCACGGAACAGCGCGTCAACGATCTTGTTTTCGGCGTAGTCGGTTAAGGCGCCGGCCTGGGCGGCCGTGGAGTGCAGGAAGCCGCCGGCTACCAGGCAGAGGGCAACGAAGCCGGCCAACAGGTGCTGCTTGATGAATTTCATGAGTATTCCTCTCGGTTTCGAGGCATGACCACGGATTAACCGAGGCTGACGAGCTGTTGCTTGACTTCGGCGAGCTGGGCTTCGATGGCCTGTTCGGCGGCGTCATCGGCCGCATCGGCCAGGTCGGATTCGAGCTGCTTGACCTGCGCCTGCAGGGCTGCCTTCCGTTCGGCCTTGGTCGGGGCCTTGGCCTTTTCCGTCCAGCCTTCCGCCAGGGAGACTTCGATCAGGTCCTTATCTTCGGTTTCGATGTTCTGCCCCTTGGCAAACTCTTCGATCTCGACACCGCGGTGGGCCCAGGAAAACGCCTGTTTTGCTTTGAGATGCATGGTTATCTCCAAATGGAAACGGCCCTCGAAAGGGCCGTTCCGGATTCGACGAAGGGTTGATCAGGCGGCAGCGATCTTCAGCAGCTTGATGGCCTGGGTATTGCGCGGCTTGCCGCCGACACGCTTGCGGCAGTAGAACTTGACGAAACCCGGGGTGGTGATTTCGTCGCGGGTGATGCGCATGCCGACGCGGTCGGCGATCAGGTAACCTTCGCGGAAATCGCCGAAGGCCAGCGGGAAAGCGTTGGCGGCAACGGCCGGCATGTCTTCGGCCTCCAGCACCGGGTAGCCCATGAACGAATCCGGCTGACCAGCGGTCAGCGACGGCTGCCACAGGTACTGGTTGGTGGTGTCCTTGTACTTGCGCAGCGCGGCAAACAGGTTCTTGGCACCAACCCAGCGGGCATTACGACGGTAGCGGGCACGCAGCGAATAGATCACGTCGTACAGCGTATCCAGGCTGGTCGGCAGCGCGGCAGCCTGGCCGGATGCGATGTACTGCAGCGTACCGAAGGAGCGGCCGCTATCGGCCGTCGCCACCGGCGCCGGACCGCCCAGGAAGCCGGTCGGCTTCTTGGTGCCGTTGCCGGAAACGAAGGCCGCGCCTTCGCCGGCGGCGATGGTTTCGGCAACCGAGGTGATCAGCCAGTTCTCGACGTCGAAGAACAGGTCATCCAGGGATTCTTCCGAGGCCTGCGGCTTGGCGGAGGCCATGCCAAACGTCGGCTGGACATCGGCCAG
>DATGXM010000298.1:0-7192 GCA_035298985.1 Azonexus sp.
CCTGCACACCGACGTGCTGGCCAACATCACCGTGACCGTCGCTGCCGAGTAATTCCCGGCTACGTTGTCGCAAAAGAAGGCTCCGCAGAGATGCGGGGCCTTTTTAATTTAAACTGCCCGTTATGAATCAGCGCCCTCCCAAACCCAAAGTCACCGACGCCACCCTGGACACCCTGCGCGTGCCGCCGCATTCCATCGAAGCCGAGCAATCGGTACTCGGCGGTCTGCTGCTCGACAATCAGGCCTGGGACCGGATGGGCGATCTGGTCACCGATACCGATTTTTACCGCGACGAACACCGGCGTATTTTCCGGCAGATTCGCAACCTGCTGGAGCGCGCCAAGCCGGCTGACGTGGTGACGGTTGCCGAGGCGTTGGATGCCGCGGGTGAGGGCGATCAGACCGGCGGTCTGGCTTATCTGGGCGAGTTGGCCGCCAATACGCCGTCGGCGGCAAACATCAAGCGCTATGCCGAAATCGTTCGCGAGCGCGCCGTGCTGCGCCAGTTGGTGGCGACGGCCGACGAGATCGCTGCCGACGCGCTGAACCCGCTCGGACGCGATGCCGAAACGCTGCTCGACGAAGCCGAGTCGAAAATCTTCAAGATTGCCGAGGCGGGTGCCGGGCACAACGAAGGTTTCGTGCACATCAACCCCCTGCTGACGCAGGTCGTCGAGCGTATCCAGGAATTGCACGACCGGGACAATCCGTCGGACATCACCGGCGTGCCGACCGGCTTCATCGATCTGGACCAGAAGACTTCGGGTTTCCAGCCGGGTGACTTGATCATCGTCGCCGGGCGTCCGTCGATGGGCAAGACAGCGTTTGCGCTGAACATTGCCGAAAACGTGGCAGTCGATTCCGGCTTGCCGGTTGGCGTCTTCTCGATGGAAATGGGTGGGGCCCAGCTGGCGACGCGTATGCTGGCCTCCATTGGGCGGCTGAATTCGCAGAGTCTGCGTACCGGCCGCATGAACGACGAGGAGTGGTCGAAACTGTCGTTTGCGCTCGGCAAGCTGCATGAGGCACCGATCTACATCGACGAGACCGGCGGCCTGAGCCCCGCCAACCTGCGCGCCCGCGCCCGTCGCCTGGCCCGCCAGTACGGCGGCAAGCTGGGCCTGCTGGTCATCGACTACATCCAGCTGATGAGCGGCAACAAGGCCGGCGAGAACCGGGCGACCGAAGTGTCGGAAATCTCCCGCTCGATCAAGTCGTTGGCCAAGGAGTTGCAGGTGCCCATCGTCGCGCTGTCCCAGTTGTCGCGTAAGGTCGAGGAGCGGACCGACAAGCGGCCGATGATGTCCGACTTGCGCGAATCGGGCGCCATCGAACAGGATGCCGACGTGATCCTGATGATGTACCGCGACGAGTACTACAACAAGGACAGCCAGGACAACAAGGGCATGGCCGAGGTCATCATCGGCAAGCAGCGTAACGGTCCGACCGGTACCGTACGCCTGGCCTTCCTCGGGGAATACACGCGCTTCGAGAACCTCGCCAGCGGCGGGTTCGTCGATTCGCCCAACTAAACCCGCTACAGCACGACCTGGCGGGTCTTGATGGTGTATTGCGCAGCGTCATCGACGCTGCGGCCGCTGACTTCCATTTGCGGGTGAAGCAGGAAGGGGATTGCCGAATTCCTGCCCGGCAGAGTGACGTCGGTGCCCAAGTTGAAGGCGATCCAGTTCATTTCCCAGACGCCGAACAATATCTTGCGCAGCGAAATCAGCTTGCTGTCGCGGTCGGACATGATGTCCATGGCGATGACCCGGCGGACATCGCTGGGGTCGACCGGAATCCAGCCGTAGCCCGGAACGTAGAATTCGGCACGGACATGCTGGCCGCGTGTCACGTCGTCGCCGGCGATGCCGAGACTGCGGAACAGGCGCGAAGGGCCGGTACGCAGTCCATACACGCAGCGGGCCGGAATGCCGATGGCCCGGCAGATGCTGACGAAGAGGCCGTTGATGTCGGCCGAGCGACCGCCGTACTGGCCGCTGATCAATTGCTTGCGTACGTCGCCGGTGCCACAGCCGGGCAAGCTGGGGTCATAGGTGGTGTTGTCGACCACCCAGTCGTAGACGGCTTTGGCTTGCGCCACCGGATCCTTGATGCGGCCCAGGATGCGTTCGCCGAGCTGAAAGGCGAGCCCGTCATTGGGGATCAGTTGTGAGGCTTGCAGGTTGCGGCGCAGGATGTCTTCACGCTCTGGCGCCACGGTACGCTTGGTGACGTCGAAGTGGCGATCGGCAGTGGTTACCAGCGTCGTCAATTGCAACCGTGCGTCGCCGCCATCCGGCCATTCGCAATAGAACACCTCGAGGTCGCCGTCGGGCAGTCGGCGCATGCTGAGATTGGCCGGATTACCGGTCCACGAGTGGCCGAGCGTGCGCTGATAGAGGGTGTCCTGATTCAACGGGAGAGGCAGCCAGAAGCGGGTTTGGCCGCTTTTGCCCTTCAGGTTGACGGTGGTGGTGATTTCGTACGTCCGCCAGTCGCTGGGCGGCTCGGGCGCCTTGACCGGTGGCAGTCGGGAGGCAGTGGTACCCTGCGGCGGACGCTCGATGACCGAATCGTCGGCAGTGTGCACCACCGGCTGTTGCGGCTTGTACGACATGACCTGCTTGCCGCGCGTGCCGCGGCCAGGTTTGGCCGCGTGCGAAGCGGACCTGGCTGATCCGGATTTGGCTTTGGCAGAGCCGGAGGCCTTCGCTCCTGCGGTGGGCTTGGCTTGTTTTTTGGCGGCCCAGGCTTCCGAAGCAAACAGGGAAAAGGCGGCGGCTGACGCCAGAAAATCGCGACGTTTCAAAAGACTCCTCCGGCGGAAACTTAGCTATCCGTGGCTGAAACGAAAGGGCCGTGTCACTGACACGGCCCCTTTATTTGTGTGAAGCGGATTATAGCACTTCGGCCGCGTGGTCAGCCAGACGCGAGCGCTCGCCGCGTTGTAACGTGATGTGACCGGAGTGCGTCCAGCCCTTGAAGCGATCGACGACGTAGGTCAGGCCGGAGCTCCCTTCCGTCAGGTAGGGCGTGTCGATCTGCGCGATGTTGCCGAGGCAGATCACCTTGGTGCCCGGGCCGGCGCGGGTGACCAGGGTTTTCATCTGCTTTGGCGTCAGGTTCTGCGCTTCGTCGATGATCAGGTACTTCTTCAGGAAGGTCCGACCGCGCATGAAATTGAGCGACTTGACCTTGATCTTGGAGCGGACGATGTCGTTGGTCGCGGCCTTGCCCCAGTCGCCGCCGTAGGGGCTGCTGCTGTCGTCGGCATGGGTGAGGACTTCCAGGTTGTCCTCCAGGGCGCCCATCCACGGCGCCATCTTCTCTTCCTCACTGCCGGGCAGGAAGCCGATATCCTCGCCGACCGGGACGGTGACGCGGGTCATGATGATTTCGGCGAAGTGTTTGCTTTCCAGCGTCTGGGTCAGTCCGGCGGCCAGCGTCAGCAGGGTCTTGCCGGTGCCGGCCTGGCCGAGCAGGGTGACGAAGTCGATGTCCGGGTTCATCAGCAGGTTCATCGCGAAATTCTGTTCGCGATTGCGCGCGGTGATGCCCCAGATGGCGTTCTTCGGATGGGTGTAGTCGATCAGCGTTTCCAGCACCGCGGTCTTGCCGGCGGTTTCCTTGACGATGGCCGCGAAGCCGTCGCTTTCCAGCCAGACGAATTCATTGACCAGCAGTTGCGGGCAGAGCGGGCCGGTGATCTTGTAGTAGGTCTTGCTGTCCTTCTTCCACGACTCCATGCCCTTGCTGTGCTTGTCCCAGAAGTCCTCGGGCAGCAGGCGGGTGCCGGAGTAGAGGATGTCGGTGTCTTCCAGCACCTTGTCGTTGAAGTAGTCCTCGGCCAGCAGATTCAGGGCACGCGACTTGATGCGCATGTTGATGTCTTTCGACACCAGGATGACCGGGCGCTTGGGGAATTTCTTCTGCAGGTGGATGACGACGGACAGGATCTGGTTGTCGACCTTGGAGGTCGGCAGGCCTTGCGGCAGTTCGCCGCTGATCGCCTCGGTCTGCAGGTAGAGGCGGCCGCTGGCCAGCTTGCTCGACGGACCGTACAGATCGATGCCTTCGTCGATATCGACATCGTCGCGCCCCAGCATCTCGTCCAGCATGCGCGAGGCCTGGCGGGCGTTGCGGGCGATTTCCGACATGCCCTTCTTGTGGTTGTCGAGCTCTTCCAGCGTCATGATGGGCAGGAAGATGTCGTGTTCCTCAAAGCGGTAGAGACAGCTGGGGTCGTGCATCAGCACGTTGGTGTCGAGAACGAAGATCTTGGTAACGGCGGGCTTCTTTGCGGCTGCGGGCTTGCGCGGCATGAGGGGGCCTTTGGTCAGGGGTTGGAAATCAGAGCGTTTTGACGAAGTCGAGCACTTCCTGCACATGGCCCGGCACCTTGACGCCCCGCCATTCGCGGCGCAGGACGCCCTGGCCGTCGATGACGAAGGTGGAGCGTTCGATGCCGCGGCATTGCTTGCCATACATCATCTTCTGCTTGATGACGCCGAACAGGTTGCAGACGGCTTCGTCGGCGTCGGAGCCGAGTTCGAAGGGGAAGGCCTGCTTGGCCTTGAAGTTCTCGTGCGATTTGAGGCTGTCGCGCGAGATGCCCAGCACGACGGCGTTGGCCGCTTGGAATTCGGCATGCAGGTCGCGGAAGTTCTGGCCCTGTGTGGTGCAGCCCGGCGTGCTGTCCTTTGGGTAGAAGTAGATGATGACGGTTTTGCCAGCCTGGCCGGCTAGGCTGAAGGTGGTGCCGCTGGTAGCGGGGAGGGAGAAGTCGGGGATTTTGGTATCGAGCATGTTCTGCCTCTATGTTGTTGGTTTGAGCCATTGTGGTCAATGGGCAGGCGGGCGGTCAAGTTGTTACACTGCGGGTCATGCGAAAAATCTGCGCCAGCCTCGCCTTTGCCACTGCCTTGTCCGGATGCGGGCAGGCCTGGAACGATCCGTATCCGGCGGCCGATGCCGGGCGGAATATCCTCTACACCGCATTCACCGAACGCCCCAAGCACCTCGATCCGGCCCAGTCCTACACCGAGGACGAGATCACCTTCACCGCGCAGATCTACGAGCCGCCGCTCCAGTATCACTACTTGAAACGCCCTTATGAGCTGATTCCGGCAACGCTGGAGCAAGTGCCGGTTCCCCGCTTCTACGATGCCGCGGGGCGGGAATTGGCGCACGATGCGCCGGTGGAGCGGATTGCCGAGAGCGTCTATGAACTGAAGCTGAAGCCGGGTATCCGCTTCCAGCCGCACCCGGCTTTTGCCGTCGATGCCGAAGGGAAGCCCGAATACCTCGGCCCGGGCATCGCCGACGGACGGCAGAACGTCGGCGATTTTCCCAGGCAGGGCAGCCGCGAACTGAGCGCCGACGACTACATCTACCAGATCAAGCGCCTGGCCCATCCACGCCTGCACTCGCCCATTTTCGGCATGATGGCCGACAAGATCGTCGGCCTGAAGGAACTGGGCGACAACCTGCAGAAGGCCGCCAAGGATAAGCCGGCCGACGCATGGCTGGATCTCGACGCCTTCGCCTTGTCCGGCGTCGAGAAGGTCGATGCCCATACCTGGCGCATCCGCATCAAAGGCAAGTACCCGCAGTTCGCCTACTGGCTGGCCATGCCCTTCTTCGCCCCGGTGCCGCGCGAGGCCGACCGCTTTTTTGCCCAGCCCGGCATGGCGGCCAAGAATCTGACCCTCGACTGGTGGCCGGTCGGCACCGGGCCGTACATGCTGTCGGAGAACGATCCGAACCGCCGCATGGTGCTGTCGCGCAACCCGAATTTCCACGGCCAGGCCTATCCGTGCGAAGGCGAGGCGGGGGATCGCGAGGTCGGCCTGCTGGACGATTGCGGCAAGGCCCTGCCCTTCATCGATCAGGCGGTCTTCACCCGTGAGAAGGAAGCGATACCGTACTGGAACAAGTTCCTGCAGGGCTATTACGATGCTTCGGGGATTTCGTCGGACAGCTTCGACCAGGCGGTGCGCGTCAATGTCGGCGGCGACGTGGCGCTGACCGACGAAATGCGCGACAAGGGCATCCGCCTGCTGACCTCGGTCAAACCCTCGACTTTCTACATGGGCTTCAACCTGCTCGATCCGGTGATCGGCGGCCTGACGGCGCGGGGAACCAAGCTGCGCCAGGCCATCTCGATCGCCATCGACGAGGAGGAGTTCATCTCCATTTTCCAGAACGGGCGCGGCATCGCGGCGCAGAGTCCGCTGCCGCCGGGCATCTTCGGTTACGAGCCGGGGGAGCAGGGCGTCAACAGCGTGGTTTACGACTGGGTCGATGGCAAGCCCCGGCGCAAGCCGATCGAGGCAGCCAAGAAGCTGATGGCCGAGGCCGGCTACCCGAATGGCCGGGACGAAAAGAGCGGCGAACCGCTGGTCGTCTATCTCGACACCACCGGTGGCGGCATGGGCGAGAAATCGCGCCTCGACTGGCTGACCCGCCAGTTCGCCCGGATCGACATCCAGCTCGTCATCCGCTCGACCGACTTCAACCGCTTCCAGGACAAGCTGCGCAAGGGCAACGTCCAGCTCTACTACCTGGGCTGGAATGCCGATTACCCCGACCCGGAGAACTTCTTCTTCCTGCTGCACGGCGAAGAGTCGCGCGTCGCCCGGGGGGGCGAGAATTCGTCCAATTACGCCAATCCGGAATTCGACCGCCTGTTCACCACAATGAAGAACATGGATAACACACCGGAGCGGCTGGCCATCGTCCGCCAGATGAACCGCCTGCTGCAGCACGATGCGCCCTGGGTGTTCGGCCTGCATCCGAAGAGCTATACCCTCGGCCATCGCTGGCTGAAGAACCGCAAGCCGAACGATGTCGGCAACAATATCCTGAAGTACCAGCGCATCGATGCGGCGGAACGCGAAGCAGCACGCCGGGAGTGGAACAAACCACTCCTCTGGCCGCTGGCGGTCGGCCTCCTGGTCATCGTGCTGGCCGTTGTGCCCGCCATGGTGGGCTATCGGCGTCGCGAACGGCGGGCGGCCTTGCGGTGAATCTGTCCGATCGTCAGCGGCGCCTGGATGGGCTGCTGCAGTTGTTTCATCCGCTGTGGCATGCCCAACCCTTCCGCGAGGCGCGGCCCGCCTGGTGCGAGCGCTGGCCGGCCCTCGCCGCCGAGTTGCTGGCCTTGCCGGACACCGCCGTTGCGCCGTTG
>DATGXM010000299.1:0-1971 GCA_035298985.1 Azonexus sp.
GGTGCCGGTGAAGCCCATGTCCTCCGGCCGCTCCAGGCGGAAATGGACGGTCAGGTAGTCGCGGAAGACCTCGCCGCGCTGCTCGGGGCGGGCGGCTTCAAGGCGCTGGAACAGGTTGCGGTGCAGTTCAGCCACCCCGTCGAGCAGCAGCGGCGCCGGGTGGCGCTGGAAGGTCAGGCCGCCGAGCACGACCGCCGGCAGGTTGCAGCGATTGATCGGCAGGCGCGCCTCGCGCGGCAGTGTCGCTTTGTAGTCACCCCTACACGATGTAGGGGAATTGTCGGGTATCCCCGCCACGGCCGCAGCCGATTTTATTTCAATTTCCATTGAAAATCAGTCACCTGGAGTCTGTCAGTCGATCTGGCACGCTACGTGCAGATAGTCAGTCGCGACACTAACCAATTCCTTCGCAAATCGACTGACAGACTAAGGAGATTACACCATGGCAAAACTCCGTCAATGCGCCATCTACGGCAAAGGCGGCATCGGCAAGTCCACCACCACGCAGAACCTGGTGGCGGCACTGGCCGAATCCGGCAAGAAAGTGATGATCGTTGGCTGCGACCCGAAAGCCGACTCGACCCGCCTGATCCTGCACAGCAAGGCACAGACCACCGTGATGCACCTGGCTGCCGAAGCCGGCTCCGTGGAAGACCTTGAACTCGAGGACGTCCTGTCCGTCGGTTTCGGCGGCATCAAGTGCGTCGAATCCGGTGGCCCGGAACCCGGCGTCGGCTGTGCCGGCCGCGGCGTCATCACCGCCATCAACTTCCTGGAAGAAGAAGGCGCCTATGACGAAGACCTCGACTTCGTCTTCTACGACGTGCTCGGCGACGTGGTCTGCGGTGGCTTCGCCATGCCGATCCGCGAGAACAAGGCCCAGGAAATCTACATCGTCTGCTCGGGCGAAATGATGGCCATGTACGCCGCCAACAACATCTCCAAGGGTATCGTGAAGTACGCGAACTCCGGCGGTGTCCGTCTGGCCGGCCTGATCTGCAACTCGCGCAATACCGACCGTGAAGACGAACTGATCATGGCCCTGGCCGCCCGCCTCGGCACCACGATGATCCACTTCGTGCCGCGCGACAACGCCGTCCAGCACGCCGAAATCCGCCGCATGACGGTCATTGAATACGATCCGAAGCACAAGCAGGCCGACGAATATCGCCAGCTCGCCGCCAAGATCGTCGCCAACACCAACTTCGTCATCCCGACCCCGATCGAGATGGAAGAGCTGGAAGACCTGCTGATGGAATTCGGCATCATGGAAGCGGAAGACGAGACCATCGTCGGTAAGACCGCCGCCGAACTGGCCGCCTGATTTCGTGCCGAGATGCCGGTGACTTTGTCGACTTCGCCTTGCCGTGCTACGCGCACTGTCTGCGGCTCGTCTTCGCGTCACCGGCCCCTCGTCCCGAAATCACACTGAATCACCCTTTCAACCAGCACGCTGGCTACAGATTGGTAGCAGCGTCAGGAGGAAAAAATGACGACTCTGTCTCGTGAAGAAACCGACGCCCTCATTGCCGAGGTGCTCGAGGTTTATCCGGAAAAAGCCAAGAAGGACCGCGCCAAGCACCTCGCGTCCAATGACGTTTCCATCGAACAATCCAAGAAGTGCATCACGTCCAACCGCAAGTCCCTGCCCGGCGTCATGACCATCCGCGGTTGTGCCTACGCCGGCTCCAAGGGCGTGGTCTGGGGTCCGATCAAGGACATGATCCACATCTCGCACGGTCCGGTCGGCTGCGGCCAGTACTCGCGCGCCGGTCGCCGCAACTACTACGTCGGCACCACCGGCGTCGATACCTTCGGCACGATGAACTTCACCTCGGACTTCCAGGAAAAGGACATCGTTTTCGGCGGCGACAAGAAGCTGGCCAAGCTGATCGAGGAAGTCGAACTGCTCTTCCCGCTGCACAAGGGTATCTCGGTCCAGTCCGAATGCCCGATCGGCTGCGGCCAGTA
>DATGXM010000300.1:0-2100 GCA_035298985.1 Azonexus sp.
GACGTTCCTGGCCAGCGAGATCGACCGCAGCGAAAAGCAGATGCGCGAGCTTGGGCGCCAGCCGCTCACGGCGCAGATGGGCAACCTTACCGTTGTCACCACGGCCTTTGCCGCCTCCAAGGGCATTTCTGCCGTCCAGGCATGGGCTCTGGGGCTCAAAGATGCTCTCGAGCTGGCCTGGAAGTACACCGCAATATGGATGGGGCGGACGGAAGAGCCGACCATTGCCATCCATACCGACTTCGCCATCGACATGGAGTCGGACAAGGCGCCGGACTTCCTGCTCAAGCTGCGGGAAATGGAAGAGATCAGCCACGATGCGCTGATCGCAGAGGCCAAGCGCCGTGACTTCCTTGGCCCGGAATATGACGGCGATGCCGACATGGTCAAGATACTCGGCGAAATCCCAGCCGATGATGGGGATGACGATATTGCCGGGGCGATCGGCATCCCGCCTGGCGATATTGGGCTACCACAGAAGGAAGAATTGGGATGACGGAATTGATATCGAGAGCTGCGTTGCATGGGCGGGTGGTGTTGACTGACCATTCCACACGCCCGGCTAAGGGTTGGCAGCAAGCCGCAGAACGCATGTTGCAGGCAGACCTGATGCTGCGCGGAGTTGAGCATAAAGATGCCCCTGCCAAAACCGAGTTTGTCGCCATTGGCGGCCGAAAAACCGCAGCCACGTATGTCCCTGCGTAGCGCCGATACATAGCGCTGAGTGATTTCAAAAGGCTCGCTTCGGCGGGCTTTTTCTTTGCCCCAATGCGGATGCTGAGGGGCGCAATGGGCGGATGCCCGGAAAGACGCGACCATGAAGCTCAAAACGATCACGATCGACGGCAAGACCTATGCCGAGGTCGATGGCGACAAGCCGATCTATACCGACGACGCCGGCAAGGACGTTGCGTTCGATGCCCCTGGCACTGTCGCAACCATCTCCCGTCTCAATTCGGAGGCCAAGGGCCACCGAGAGGGCAAGGAACGGGCGGAAGGGCTGCTCAAGACATTTGAAGGCGTCGACCCCGCCGCAGCTCGTGATGCCATGGATAAGCTGTCCAAGATCGACGCCAAGAAGCTGGTCGAGGCCGGCGACATGGACGCGGCAATCGCTGCCGCCATCAAGCCCTATACCGAAAAGCTCGCTGCTGCTGACAAGACCATCGAGGAACTGGGCGACACGCTGAACAAGTCGCTCATCGGCAATGGCTTCAGCCAGTCCAAGTTCGCGGCCGAAAAGCTGACCCCGGCTGGGGTCGACCTGCTTCGCACCATGTTCGCCGATCGCATGAAGGTCGAGGGCGGCCAGGTCGTGGGTTACGACACCAACGGCCAGAAGCTCTATTCCAAGTCCCGGCCCGGCGAACTGGCCAGCTTTGACGAGGTGGTTGAAGCCCTGGTCGATACCTACCCGCACAAGGACCACATCCTGAAGGGCGTCGGCGGCGGCTCTGGGGCTCAGCACAACAACGGCGGCGGCTCCGGTGGCGGCAAGTCCAAGAGCCTCGAAGAATTCAATGCCATGAGCCCGCGCGACCGAGCGCAGTTCATGGCCAAGGGCGGCGCAGTAGCGGACGCCTGATCTCATTTACCGGGCGGCGGATGCCAAGCGGTGAGCCGGGCTGGATGGCCCACTCCAACCTTCCCTGAAACAGCCATTCATCCCGAGAGGACCAACCAATGGCCAATACCCTGACCGCTCTGGCGCCGACGCTCTACTCGGCCGCCATCAACGTGTCTGCCGAGCCCTTTGGCGCAGTGGACGCGATCAATGCCAACTTTGACGACAAGGCTGTCGCCAAGGGCGATGTCGTGAAGGTGCCTGTGGCGCCGACCCGCTCCGCCTCTGACTTCACCCCGTCCAACGTTTCGTCCACCGGTACGGACGCGACCGCCGACGATGTGGAAGTCCAGATCACCAAGTCCCGCAAGGTGGCCTGGCACCTGACCGGTGAACAGCAGCGCTCGCTGGACAACGGAGCATCCTCGCAGGAATGGATTCGCCAGCTTGTCGAGCAGGGCATGCGCACGCTGCGCAATGAGGCCGAAGTCGATTGTATCTCTGCCATCTATCAGGGCGCATCGCGCGCCACTGGC
>DATGXM010000301.1:0-13372 GCA_035298985.1 Azonexus sp.
CGCTTGAGCGCGATGCCGCGGTCGAGTATGCCCTCCAGCCGCGCCAGGTGCTCGTGCAGCGGCATGCCTTCGACCTCGTCGATCTTGCGGATCAGCCACCCCGACTCCATCTTGGCTGCCGTCAGCAGGGCGCCCAGTTCGTCGTGCAGTTCGCGCGACAGGCGCTGCTTCTCGGCCTCGCGGGCATTGGTCAGATAGCTCGCCAGATCGCTCAGTTCGGCCGTGCGCTCCTGGACCAGCGCGTCCAGACGCTGGTTCTCGTTGCGCAGCAACTTGGCGATCTCGCCGCGCAGCTTGAACTGGCGTTCGACGAAGAAGAAGACCACGGCCATCAGCAGCAGGACGCCGGTGGCCAGCGTCAGCACCACCCAGCGCGTGCGTTCGACATGGCGCGTCGAGCGCTGGAAGGAAACATCGGCCTCGTCGGCCAGCAGGGTCTTGAGCCCATAGATGCGCTCGCGGATGCGGTCGGTGTAAAGCTTGCCCTGGATGCGGGTTTCCTCGCCGGCGATGCCGCGTTCGACGGCATTGTCGAGGCTGCGCAGCTTGATGACCACCAGGCCGGTCAGGTCGGCCAGGGCATCGTCGTTGGCGGGATCGCCTTCGAGGTCGTGGTGGATGTCGTCCAGTGTCTGGTGCACGGTGGCGAGTATCTTCCGGTAGGGCTCGAGATGGGTGCGGTTGCCGCTCAACAGGTAGCCGCGCACGGCGCTTTCGGCATCCATCAGCTGGATCAGCAGGCTATCGAGATGTTCGACCCGTGCCGCCTGCTGGCGCAGGTCACCCAGCGCCCGCAGGCTGGCGGTGCCCTGCCAGTGGCTGGAACCGAGCAGGAGCAGCACGAAGGCGCAGCCCAGCGCCAGCAGCAGGTGGTGCCAGTTGCGGGCCAGGCGCCCGCTAGATCGCGGCGTGGACATGCTTCCTCCCGCTGGCGGCGTCGCGGGTGGCGGCAAGCAGGACAGGTCCTACGGCAGATTCGGCCCGCGCCGACAGCCGCCCGGCCACCCGGTTCATAGAATGGAGATTCGCGGCGAACCTGCCGGAAGCCTGCAAAGGAGAAGCCCCATGAAATGCAATACCAGCCTGGCCACCCTGCTTTTTATCGGCGCCCTGCCGCTGGCGGCGATAGCCGCCGATGCGACGACGCCGCCGGGCGGCGGCAGTACCCCCGGATCGTCGAGCACCGCCACCGGTCGCGACGACGCGATCCCGCCGATGTTCAAGGAACTGGACACCAACAAGGACGGCTACGTAAGCCACGACGAGGCCAAGCGCTCGGCCGAGGTCACTGCCCGTTTCTCGGAAATGGACACCGACCGTGACGGGCGGATCACCGTCAGCGAATTCCGCAAGGGCGCGCAGCCGAAGATGTAATGCACCACACGGCGCGCCGCATGGCGCCGACAGGTTACCGGCCATGGCTGGCGACCTTCATGCCGCCCGGTGGCTGATCAGTCCGGCCAGCCAGGCCCGCACCGCCGCCACGCCGGGCAGCCGGTAACGGGCATTGATCGTGCCGGCGCCGACCCCCACCGAAATTCCGCTGCGATCGTTGACCAGCTGGAAAGCATGCTCGTCGCTGCGGTCGTCGCCGACGAACACCGGCCGCCGGCCCCGGAAAGGCGGCTCGTTCAGGTAGTCGACGAGGGTCGTACCCTTGTCGATACCGGCCGGCCGGATTTCAAGGACGCTTTTCCCCGGCTGCACCATCAGGCCGTGGTCGCCTGCGTCGACCAGTTGCTGCAGCAGGCTGTGGGCCTCGGCCGCCAGTTCCGGCGCCTGCCGGTAATGCAGGGCCAGGGTGAGGCCCTTGTCTTCGAGCAGCAGGGCGGGATGCGCCGCGATGAAGGGAAGCAGTCCCACGCGGATGGCCTGCTTGGCCTGTTGCGGCGCAGCGTGGCGGTGCAGCAGCCCTTCCGCATCGCGCCGCTCCAGGCCGTGTTGGCCTGCCTTGATGAGGGCCGGCAGGGGGAGATGGCGGTCGAGATCGGTCAGCGCCCGGCCGCTGACCAGCGCCAGCGCGCCGCCGCAGGCAATGCGGAGATCGTCGAGCAGGACGGGGAGCGCCGCATCGACGACGATGGCGTCCGGCGTCGGCGCCAGCTCGAGCAGGGTGCCGTCGAAATCGAGAAAGTACGCCCATTCCCGGCGGGCGGGCGGCGGAACGGGGAGTGGGCTCATGTTGCCGCCTGGCCGTTGCTGGGCTGGCCGTTGGCTGGCTGGCCATTGGTTACGGTCACCGGATTGTCGGGCAGCTTGCTGCGCCGGCGCATCAGCGCGGCGTCGAGCAGCATGCGCCCGGCCCAGCGATAGACGTTGAATTCGGATATCAGCCGGCGCATCAGGCGCATGCGGTCGACCTGCTCCTCGGGCGGCATGGCGAGCGCGAGTTCGAGGGCGGCGGCGCACTGGTCCACATCGTAGGGATTGACGACCAGGGCCTCGGGCAATTCGCGCGCCGCACCGGTGAATTGCGACAGGACGAGGACCCCATGCTCGTCGTCGCGGGCGGCGACGAATTCCTTGGCTACGAGGTTCATCCCGTCGTGCAGGCTGCCGACGAAGCAGACCTCGGCGGCACGGTAATACTCGTAGACCCGGGCCGCCTCGTGATGCTCGACCTTGAGCAGGATGGCCGGGGCCGGCCCCGGAAAACGCGCGTTGATGCGCTCGGCCAGGGCGCGCACCGCCTCTTCGTGGTGGCGGTATTCGTCGATGGTAGAGCGGCTGGGCGCCGCGATCTGGATGAAGGTGAATTGCCCGATGCGTTGCGGATTGAGTTCGAACAGCCGCTCGACGGCCAGAAAACGCTCGATGACGCCCTTGGTGTAGTCGAGCCGGTCGACGCCGATGCCGATCAGCTGGCCTTCCGGCAGTCCGTTGTCGGCGCGGACATCGCGCCGGCAATCGGCGACCGGCTTGCCGACCATGTCCTCGACCGGCGGCCAGGCGATGGAAATCGGGTAGCGGCGCACCGCCGTCAGCTTGCCGCCCTGGCTGACGGTGAAGGTTTCGCGGTCCACGCGGGCCTCGATCAGGCGGTCCACGGTATCGACGAAATTGTTGCAGTGGAACTGGGTATGGAAGCCCAGGATATTGCTGCCCAACAGGCCGTTGAGGATTTCCAGCGCCCACGGGCAGATGGCGAAGGATTCGGGATTGGGCCACGGGATGTGCCAGAAGGTGATCACCGTCGCGTCCGGCAGGCTCTCGTGGATCATTCGCGGCAGCAGGGCGAAATGGTAGTCCTGGACGAGCACGATGGGATCGTCAGTCTTCGCCTCGCGGACCACCGCCTCGGCAAAGCGGCGGTTGGCCGCCAGGTAGTGCGCCCAGTCGCCGGAACGGAAGGTCGGGCGGACATGGGCGATGTGGCATAGCGGCCACAGGCCTTCGTTGGCGAAGCCGTAGTAATAGCCGGCCTCTTCCTCGGCCGACAGCCAGACGCGCCGCAACTGGTAGCTCGGGCGCTCGGGCGGCACCGCCACGCGGTCGTTGGCGTCGACCGTCGCGCGGTCGGCGCTGCCGCTACCGGTGGCGATCCAGACACCGGAACAGGCGCGCATCACCGGTTCCAGCGCGGTGACCAGGCCGCTGGCCGGGCGCTGCACCTCGATCCCGCCGTCAGCCCGGCGATACTGGTGGATGTAGGGCTCGCGATTGGAGACGACGATCACGTCCTCGCCGCGCAGATCGCCGTGCAGGATGGCGCGCAGGGCATCCGGCGTCCACGTCACCTGGCTTTCGTCGCGCGCCCGGCGCTCGCCCTCCAGGTCGCGCAGCAGGCGCTGCAGGTCGCGGGCGACGGGGCGGAACTCGGAAGCCGGCGGCTTGCGTTCGGACGGCGGCGGCGATGGTTCCGGTAGCGGAGGAGGGGCCGCCGGAGGCTGCCGCTCGCCGCGCCGGAAACCCCACATGCCGGCCAGCCAGTGGCGCCACGGCTGCTGGACGAGCAACATCGCGGCGAGCAGGACTGCGATCAGGCCGAGACCGGAACGATAGAGCGCGCCGTCGAACGACCACCAGTGACCGGGCGGTTGGCCGGCCAGGGCGACTGCCACAATGGCCAGAAGCAATGACAGGAGCTGGACAAGGCGCACGTTGAAGTCTCCTCTTGTTTGGCTCGGCGCCGCACGCTTCCGGGCCGCGGCGACGGCCGCCACCGGCCATCCGGTGGCCGGGGTATTTCACGGCGACGGACGAGTAACCGCCTTATTGTGGGCAAGTCCCGGCGGCGACCGGATGATCCGTCCCATCCGCTATTCGGCCCATCGCCGACCCGGAACCGGCTTGCCGTGACGAGACTCGAATGTACCTATCGGGTAATGAATGGATATCTCGGCCATGAATCGACTTTTCGCAAGATGGCGGCAGCGCCATGCGGGCACGGGTACTGCGGCGGGCGAGATGGATCGCGGCTACGTCTCGGAATTCACCCATTTCATCGACGACTTTCTCAAGGTCCACCCGGAAGTGGTAGACGACCAGAAGACCGGATACCGGATCTGGTGGGACAAGCAGATCGATCTGACGGCCGAGGAGAAGGCCCGCGAGGACACGGTGCCGGACGACGGCTACGGGTTCTACAGTTCGGCCTGGCGCCGGCCGAAACATTGAGGAGAAGCAGATGGCACTCCATATCAACGACGTGGCTCCGGACTTCATCGCCGAAACGACCGAAGGCATCATTTCCTTCCATGACTGGATCGGCGACGGCTGGGCGATGCTGTTCTCGCACCCCAAGGATTTCACCCCGGTGTGCACCACTGAACTGGGCTGCCTCGCCAGAATGATGCCGGAATTCGCCGCGCGCAACTGCAAGGTGATCGGGCTCAGCGTCGACTCGGTGGCGGATCACCTGCGCTGGGCCAGGGATATCGAAGAAACCCAGGGCGCCGCGCTCAACTACCCGCTGATCGGCGACGTCGACCTGAAAGTGGCCAAGCTCTACGACATGCTGCCGGCGGCCACCGGCGGCGAGGCAGCAGGGCGGACGGCCGCCGACAATGCGACGGTGCGCTCGGTATTCCTGATCGGCCCGGACAAGAAGATCAAGCTGATACTGACCTACCCGATGAGCACCGGCCGCAATTTCGACGAAATCCTGCGCGCCCTCGACTCGATCGAGCTGACCGACCGGCACAAGGTAGCGACGCCGGCCAACTGGCGGGCCGGCGAGGACGTGATCATCAGTCCGGCGCTCAAGGACGAGGAAGCCCGCGAGCGCTTCCCGGAAGGGTGGACGGCCGCCAAGCCCTATCTGCGCTACGTTCGCCAGCCGCGCTGAGGTGAACCCCGGCCTGTCCGGCGGATGAACGGCCAGCGCGATGTGGTTGCCGCCGGTTGACCAGGTTGCGGATACGGAGCTTGAACCCGCACTGAGCCATCTCGTGCGGGATGGTGTTTATGCCCAGGCCATGGGCGCGCTGACCGGCGGTGTCCTGCTCGTCGGTTATGCCCTGGAGCTGGGCGCGTCCAATCTGGTCATCGGCCTCCTTGCCGCCATTCCCTTCTTTGCCCAGCTGACGCAGCTGCCGAGCATCCTGCTCGTCGAGCGCCTGCGTGCCCGACGGCTGATTTCGGTACTGGGCGCCGTGCTCGCGCGGCTGATCCTGATCCCGCTGGCCTTCCTGCCCTGGGTCGAGTCGCCCGAACTCGGGCTCGCTCTACTCGTCGCCGGCGTCGCCGCCAGCGCGGCACTCGGCGCCATGGCCGGCTGCAGCTGGAATTCCTGGATGCATGACCTGGTCCCGGAGCATCGCCTGGGGCTCTTTTTCGCCAACCGGCTGTTCTACGCCACCAGCTTCACGCTGTTGGTCGGGGTCGCGGCCGGCATCTTCATCGACAGCTGGGCGCATTTCGACATCAGCCTGCCGGTGCATGCCTATACCGTGCTCTTCCTGCTCGGCAGCGCCGCCGGGGCGGCCAGCATCCTGCACCTGACGCGGGTCCCGGAACCGCGCATGGCACCGCCCGAACGCACCATCCACCTTGGCCGCATGCTGGCCGAACCTTTCCGCGACACCAATTTCCGCCGCCTCATCTGGTTTCTCGGCACCTGGCAGTTCACCACCAACCTGGCGGCCCCCTTCTTCACGGTCTACCTGATCGCCCAGCTCGGCTACAACATGAACTTCGTGCTGGTCATGACGGTGATCAGCCAGTTCGCCAACATGCTGACCCTGCGCAAGTGGGGCGAGCTTTCCGACCGCTACAGCAACAAGGCAGTGCTCGCCCTGTGCTCGCCGCTCTTCCTGCTCTGCATCTTCGCCTGGACACTGGTCTCGCTGCCCGACAAGCGCGTCGTGACGACCGTCCTGCTTGTCGTGCTGCATATCGTGATGGGCTGCGCCGTGGCCGGCGTCACGCTGGCCGGCGGCAACATCGGCCTGAAGCTAGCGCCGCGCGGCCGGGGCACCGCCTACCTGGCCGCCAGCAGCATCGTCAATGCGGTGGCGGCGGGGATCGCGCCGATCATCGGCGGCCTGTTCGCCGACGACTTCGCCGCCCGCGAGCTGTCGCTGATCCTGCGCTGGACCAGCGGCCCGGAAGCCACCGAATTCGTCACCCTGCGCCTGCGCCACTGGGATTTCTTCTTCCTGCTTTCCCCGCTGCTCGGTCTCTATGCCCTGCACCGCCTGACCCTGGTGGACGAGGCCGGACACGGCCACGAGCGGGCGATGATGCAGGAAATCGTGATCGAAACCAGGCGCGCCGTGGCCAGTCTGTCGTCGGTGGCCGGCCTGCGCCTGATGAACACCTTTCCCTTCGGCCGCATCGTCCAGGCGGCTCGCGCCAAGCGCAGCCGGCCGCGTGCGCCGCGGCCCGGTCACTAGCGCCGCGGCAACGCAGGTTCTCCGTCAATCATTGACGGCACGTCGTTCGGGAAAATTGATGACCTGGGCGCTGACCCGGCGCTCGGATTTGGTTCGGCGCCCGGAAACCGGCTTGTCGACTGTCTTTTCAGCGACTGCTTCGGCACGCGGGGCAAGGTTGCCGACCAGCGACTGGACGAAGGCCGTTTGTGCGGATAGCGCCAACTCCACCGAGCGGCGCCCGATATCCTGCACTTCCTGCGTATGTACGGGCAACATGAAGGGCCAGGAGTAAACCCGGATAAAAGCATTGGCCAGCGTGGCAAATTCACGCTGGCGCTGCAGTGTCTCGCGCAGGACGACCCTGGCCAGCTGCGCTTCGAGATCGAACAGATGTCCGCTCAGCGCAACCCCATTCTGCGCTGCCTTGAGCAGCGTGTCGGGAGTTCGGCGACCACCGCCGGCTGCGGCGGATTCCTGGCGAGACACCATGGCATGGCGTTAAGCGGCGCGCGCCGACTTCGCCTTTCCTTTGCCCTCGCCTTCCTCGCTTTCGGCATTCATGTTTTCACCCGCCCGCCCGAGCGGACGGATGCCGGAGCTGACGCCCTTCTCGATCTGGCGCGAGAAATCCTGCACCTGGTTGGCCAGGGAATTGGGGACCTGGGTCATCAGGGAGAAATAGCTCTGCACGCACTCGTTGGTGAAGCGCGAGTAGTTCTGGATCATGTCACGCGACAGCTGGCGCAAGGCGTCGGATTCCGTCAGTTGCATGAAGGAGTCCTCAGCCACCTTGCTGAACCGGTCTGTATTCGACTTGCTCAGCTCGTTCAATTCCGGCGCCTGGAAGAAATGCGAAGTCGCTTGCAGGTTCGCATTGGCCAGATTGACGAAAGGCTGGATGGTATTAAGCATGTAAATCTCCTTGAAATTTCGATCAAAAAAATACCTTCATGCGGGAAAGTCCCGAAAACCCAGTCTAGGAGAGCCGCCCAGCCTCGTCTGTGGCCTGGACCACATTGCCGGTGACGAACGCCGTTCGGCGCATGAAACCGGCCGCCGGCACGCGGGAAAAATGCTTCTGGCCTAGGCCAGAAGCTCGGAAAGCTCGGCGAAGGGCATCGCCTGGCCGAACAGGAAACCCTGGCCTTCCTGGCACCCCAGTTCGTGCAGCGCCGAGGCCTGTTCGGGGCGCTCGATGCCTTCGGCCGTGATCAGCATGCGCATGGCCCGGCTCAGGGTCACGATGGCTTCGATCATGGCGCGCTGGTTGCTGCTGTCCGGCAGGTCGACGATGAAGGAGCGGTCGATCTTGACGCGGTTGATGGGCAGCGCGTTGAGCAGGCTGAGCGAGGAGTAGCCGGTGCCGAAATCGTCGATGCTGACCGCGACGCCGAGCGCCGTCAGGCCATTGATGATCTTCAGGCTGTGCTCGGTGTGCTGCAGCATGCTTTCGGTGATCTCCAGTTCCAGCGCAGTCGGCGGGAAACCGGTCTCGGCGAGCGTCGTCTTGACCACGGCAACGAAATCGCTGCCCAGGAACTGCCGCGCCGAAACATTGACCGCGACATGGAATTCCACCCCGCGGGCCTGCGCGGCGCGGACCGGGGCCAGCATTTCCCGGCAGGCGCGCTGCAGGACGCCCCGGCCCAGCGCATCGATGACGCCGCAGTCCTCAGCCACCGCGATGAACCCGGTGGGCAGCAGCATGCCGCGCTCGGGGTGCTGCCAGCGCACCAGGGCCTCGACCCCGACGATGCGGTTGTCGGCCAGGTCGACGCGCGGCTGGTAATGCACGTCCAGGCTGCCGCTGGCGACCGCCCGGCGCAGCCCCTGCTCGATCGACATCCGCTCGTGGGCGCGCGCCGACATGTCGTCGGCGTAGAAATGGTAGCAGTTGCGCCCTTGGGCCTTGGCCGTGTACATCGCCATGTCGGCGGCCCGCATCAGTTGCTGGCCGTCGGAGCCGTTGTCGGGAAAGACGGCGATGCCCAGGCTGCCGGTGACGGCCAGCACCTCGCCGGCGACCGTGATCGGCTGGCTGAGCAGGGCAAGTATCTTCTGCGCCAGTTGCGGGGCGTAATCCGGGTTCATGCTGCCGGTCAGGATGACGAATTCGTCGCCGCCCAGGCGGGCTATCGTGTCGCTGGCACGCAGGATTCCCTTCAGCCGGTCGGCGACGACGCGCAGCAATTCGTCGCCGACGGCATGGCCAAGGGTGTCGTTGATCACCTTGAAACCGTCGAGATCGAGGAACAGCAGCAGGCAGCGCTGCCCGTTGCGCAAGGCCTGTTCCATGGCGTTCTCCAGCCGGTCGTCGAAAAGCAGGCGGTTGGGCAGGCCGGTCAGCGGATCGTGGTGGGCCAGGTAATTGAGCTGGCGCTGGGCGTCGAAAATGGCCGTCACGTCGGAAAAGGCGGTGACGAAATGACTGACCATCCCCTTGGCGTTGCGCACCACGCTGACGCTCTGCCAGGCCGGGAAATCGCTGCCGTCCTTGCGATGGCAGCGCACTTCGCCATGCCAGTAGCCAGCCGTATCGAGTTCGAGGAACAGCACGTAGCGCTCCAGGCCCGGGCTGACGTGCAGCAGGCGGTCCGGGTCCTGGCCGATGGCCTCGCTCTCGGCAAAGCCGGTGATGCGGGTGAAGGCCTTGTTGACTGCGATCACCCGCCGGCTGGCGTCGGTGATGACGATCGCTTCGGCGGTGGTCTGGAAGACGGCGCTCGACTGGCGCAGCTGCTCCTCGTCGCGATGGCGCCGGGTGATGTCGCGGACGATGCCGACCACGCGCCGCGACGTTTCTTCGTCACCGTAAGCCTTGGCATAGGCCTCCATGTAACGCGGCGCGCCCTGCTCGGCAAGGGTCTGGAATTCGACGCAGACCGCCTCGCTGTCCACCGTCTTCCCGCGCAGGGCAGCGCTGACGCGCGCCCGGTCGTCGGGGTCGATGCGGGCGATGAAGGCTTCCCAGTTCTCGTCGAAGGGTAGCGGCCGGTTGCCGAACAGCATGCCGAGAAAGCTGTCGCCGGTCAGCCGGCCGGCCACCGGGCGCCATTCGAGGACGCCCAGCGAGGCGGCATCGAGGGCCAGCCGGAGGCGTTCCTCGCTCTGCTCGATGGCCACCTCGTCCTCGCGGCGGGCGAGCGCCATCTGGATGGTGGCATGCAGTTCCCGGCCGTCGCAGGGCTTGATCAGGTAGCCGAAGGGCCGGCTGGCCAGGGCTCGCCGCAGAGTCTCGTCTTCGGCGTAGGCGGTCAGGAAGATGACGGGAATCCGGAAACGGTCGCGAATGGCGATGGCGGCGTCGATGCCGTCCATCGGCCCGGCCAGATGGATGTCCATGAGCACCAGATCGGGACGCAGGCATTCCACCTGCGCCACGGCCTGTTCGCCACTGGCGACCACGGTTTCCACCTGGTAGCCGTAACCGTGCAGCTGCTCCTCGAGCGAGGAGGCAAAGCCTTCCGCTTCGACCAGCAGAAGGCGAACCGCCGCACTGGCGCTCACCGCCGCCTCCGCGATGCCGGGCGACCAGAGAGCACGACGAGCGATGCAGCAGAACCCGGCCCACTCACCGTCGGCAAGGGCAATCCATGACTCGCTGGGTTCGCATGGCCCGACATGGTTTCCATATCCGGATAGCGGCAACATCACTCCTGCACCTGTGGCGCTTCAGCGGAGACACTGTTTTTTCTCCTTTCCATCCCTGGTCCGGCGTTGGACCCGGCGAGGGACAAACAATTCCAGCCGGTTTCCCGGACAGCCTGCTGGGGCTTACCCCAGCCCGGTAGCCACCGGCAGGGCACTTGGTTATCCTTGCATCCATCATGTTGACGCCCCTCCTCGGCCTGCGCGGTCGCCTTGTACTGATTCTGCTGGTCGCCTTCGTCGGGCTGTCCGGGCTGATCGTCTGGAATTCCCTGGCTCAGCGCGAAGCGTACCGACAGGCTGCCGGCGAGCGCCTGCTCAACGATGCCCGGCTAATTTCCGCCCGCCAGCAAGTAGTCATCGCCCGGGGCGATGCCATCCTCAACAACGCCATGCTGACCAGCGCCCTGCGCGACAAGCTGGCGCCCGGTCGCTGCCCGCGCCTGTTCGCCGAGCACCTCACTGCGGAGCCGGCCTTTTTCGGGTTGGGCGCGGCGACCGCCGATGGCCGCGTGCTGTGCACCACACCGGGTGCCGGGCGGGGCGACAGCCTGGCCGAGCGCTCGTGGTTCCAACAGGCCCTGAGCGCCCCGGAGATGGTGATTTCCAATGTCCTCGATGCCTCGGGCCCACCCCGGATCATGCTCGGCAAGGCCCTGCGCGACGATGCGGGCAATGTCCGCAACGTCTTTTTCCTGGCCCTCGACCTGCGGCGTTTCGAGCAGGAGCTGCTCAAGTCCAACCTCCCCGCCGAGGCGAATCTCGCCGTAATCGACACCCGGGGCACGGTGGCGGTCCGCTTTCCCGACGCCACGCCGCAGAGCGGCCGGCACCTGCCCAACCATCCGTTGATCCGGAGCCTGATGGCGAGCGAAATCCATGAGGGAATCATCGCCGCCAGCGATCTCGACGGGGTGCCGGCGCTCATCGCCCACACCCCCCTGCTGCAGGCCGGTCCCGGCACGCACTACGAGCTGGTGCTGAGTCTGCCGACGGCGGGGATCGAAACCGAAGCCCGGCGCCAGCTGGCCGCCAACCTGGCATTGGCACTGGCCATCCTGACCGCCAGCCTGGTCCTGATCTACGTGGCCAGCCATTTCTACCTGATGCAACCGATCAAGGCGCTGGCGCGCATCGCCCGGCGCGTCGGTAGCGGCGATCTGAGCATCGCCGCCGGCCAGCCCCGGCGCAGCGACGAATTCACCGAGTTGTGGCACTCGCTCGAGGAAATGGCCAACGCCCTGCGGGTGGGCACCGTGTCGCGCGACCGCCTGCAGGCAGAAATGGACAACCTCAAGCTGGCCGAAAGGCGCCTGCAGCGCAGCCAGATGACACTGAGCCAGGCGACGCACATCGCCCACCTCGGCGTCTGGTCGGTGGAACAGCCTGACTTTGAACGCTTCGAACACAATCCGGTGCAATGGTCGGTCGAGATGTACCAGCTTCTCGATTACCGGCCGGAAGATCTTCCCCGGCCGACGGTCAGCCATTTCTTAGCCCGCCTCCATCCCGACGACCGCGCGGCAACGCTCAACGCCGCCCGCGCGGCGCTGGCCGAAAAGCGCCCCTGGCAGATGGAGTACCGCATTGTTCTCGACGACGGCAGCGAACGGGTGGTGATGGAGGTCGGCGAAGCTTCCTTCGACCCTGCCGGGCGGCCGGCTTCCATGCTCGGCGCGGTCATGGACATCACGCAGCAGCGGCGGGCCGAGGAGACCCTGCGCGACAACACCGCCAAGCTGCGACTGGCGCTGGAAGGGGCCAGCGCCGGCAGCTACGAGTGGGAGGTCGACAGCGGCACCACGTCGTGGTCGGAAGAACTGCACACGCTGTGCGGCCTGGTGCCGGATATCGACACCACCTCGTTCGCTACCTGGCGCAAGCTCATCCATCCCGACGACCTGGAACGCGTCGAGGCCATCATCGAAACGGCCGTCACCCGGCGCACCGGCTTCGAAGTGGAGTGGCGCCTCAATTCGCCGGCCAGTGACGAGCCGCACTGGATGATGGAACGGGCCCGCCCGGTCTACGACAGGGAGGGCCGGGTGTTGCGCTACCTCGGCATCATCATCGACATCACCAAGCAGAAACAGGCGGAACTGGGCCTCAAGAGCTATCGCGAACACCTCGAGGAGATGGTGCAGGCGCGTACCGCCGAGCTGTCCCGCGCCGAGGCCGAGCAGCGCCGGCTGAACCGGGCCCTGCGCCTGCTCGGCGATTGCAACATCGTGCTGATGCGCGCCACCAGCGAACAGCAGCTGCTCGACGACATCTGCACACTGGTCGTCGAGTCGGGCGGCTATCTGGCGGCCTGGTTCGGCGTTGCCGAGCAGGACCAGGCAAAGACCATCCGCCTGATCGCCTGCTCGGGCGAAGTCGGCGACTACCCCGAGCAGGGCATCTCCTGGGCCGAGAATGCCAAAAAGCGCTGCGAACCAACCGGCCTGGCCATCCGCAGCGGCACGACCCAGGTCGACCAGAACTGCCAACCCCTGCGGCCTTCGCCCGAACCTGTCCCCCACCTGCATTGCCAATCGGCCGTGGCGCTCCCCATCCACACCCAGGACGGCATCCACGGCGCCCTGACCTTGTATGCCGCAGAGGTGAGCGCCTTCGGCCAGGAGGAACTGGCCCTGCTCGAGGAACTGGCCACCAACGTCTCGTTCGGCCTGCAAAGCCTGCATGCCCGCAGCGAACTCGAACTCTACCGGCAGAACCTGGAGCAACTGGTCGCCGAACGCATGCGGGAAATCGGCCAGCTCAACATCGAACTGGCGCACCGCGCCGATGAGGCGGAATCGGCCAACCGCGCCAAGAGCGACTTCCTGGCCACCCTGAGCCACGAGATCCGCACCCCGCTCAATGCCGTCACCGGGCTCACCCGGCTGCTTGCCGACTCGCTCACC
>DATGXM010000302.1:0-4303 GCA_035298985.1 Azonexus sp.
GGCAATACAGGCACAACAGCTCCCAGTTGCTGCCGTCGGACGGGTTGTTGTCGTGGTTGTGGTCGCGGTGATGGACGGTCAGTTCGCGCAGGTTGGCCTGGGTGAACTCCCGGGCGCAGCGGCCGCAGATCCACGGGTACAGCTTGAGCGCCTTTTCCCGATAGCCCTCGGCACGCGCGTCGGCGGCCTTGCGGGCATCGAGGACGATCTTGTCGAGGCGGGCGTGGTCGATCTCTTTCATGGCGTTCTCCGGTGATTTCCCGATTTTACGCCGCAGACCATAGAATTCAGCCTTTCCCCACTCCTTCGTTCGCACCATGCCCCGGATCAAGATCGACCTGCCCGAATCTTTCACCTTTTCGACCGAAATCCCGATCTACATCGGCCACATCAACTACGGCCACCATCTCGACAATGCCCAGCTCATTTCGCTGATCTCCGAGGCGCGCGTGCGCTACTTCCGTTCCCTGGGCTATTCGGAACTGGATGTCGAAGGCGTCGGCATCGTGGTCGCCGATGTGGCGGCGCAATACCGTTCGGAAGCCTTCCACGGCGAAACGCTGGTCGCCGACATGACGGCCGACGATTTCAATAAATACGGCTGCGATCTGGTCTGGCGCTTGAGCGACAAGGCGAGCGGGCGCGAAGTGGCGCGCGGCAAGCACGGCATCATGTTCTTCGACTACACGGCGCGCAAGGCCGCTCCCGTGCCGCCGGCCTTCATCGCCAAAGCCCAGCGCCCGTGATTCCCATACGCTACGTCGAACCGGTCTTCCGCCCGCCCAGCGAGGCGGAGTCGCTGATCCTGCCGGTCACCGACGGCTGCTCGTGGAATCGCTGCACTTTCTGCGAGATGTACACCGCGCCGCAGAAAAAATTCAAGGCGCGTGACGAGGAGGAAGTGCTGGAGAGCATACGGCTGACCGGGCAACGCTATGGCGATCAGGTCCGCCGCGTCTTCCTGGCCGACGGCGATGCGCTGGTTCTGCCGACCCGGCGCCTGCTGGGCATCCTCGAGGCCATCCGCAACCACATGCCGGCGGTGCGGCGGATTTCCTCGTACTGCCTGCCGCGCAATCTGCGCAAGAAAAGCCAGCAGGAAGTCGACGAACTGGCCGCCGCCGGGCTGAAGATGGTCTATGTCGGTGCCGAATCCGGCGACGATCAGGTGCTCGCCGCCGTCGACAAGGGGGAAAGCTTCGACACCACCTGCGACGCGCTGAACAAGCTGGGGAAGGCCGGCATCACGCGCTCGGTGATGATCCTCAACGGCCTGGGCGGCAAGGTGCTGTCAAGGCAGCACGCCGAAAATTCGGCACGGCTGGCCAACGCCACGCAGCCCGAATACCTGGCGACGCTGGTGGTCAGCTTTCCGCAGGGTGAGCAGCGCCTGCGCGCCGGCTTTCCAGGCTGGGAGCCGCTCAGCCAGCACGAATTGTTCGTCGAGATGGAGCGTTTTCTGTCCGGTCTGGACTTGAAGCGCACGGTATTCCGCAGCGATCACGCCTCGAACTGGCTGGTGCTCAGGGGCACGCTCGGCGCCGACAAGGAGCGCCTGTTGCAGCAGGTGCGCCAGGCCATCGCCGCGCCTGAAGCGGCCCACCTGCGGCCGGCCTGGGCGCGGGGCTTGTAAGCCTCGGCGTGGCAGCCGATGGTTTCCGGCGCCTAACGCAATCGGCGAGTCAGCCGCACCGCTTAAAAGAAAATTTGTACGGGCGGGGTACGCCATTTGCTCCTCCACTAAGGAATTCCATAGTGGAGGTTGCGATGAAAGCTCTTACTTACCACGGCAGCCGGGACGTCCGCGTCGACAACGTACCCGACCCCGTCATCCAGGCCGATGACGATATCGTTCTTCGCGTCACCTCCACGGCCATTTGCGGTTCCGACCTTCACTTGTACCGCGGCAAGATCCCGCAGGTCAAAAGTGGAGACATATTGGGGCACGAATTCATGGGGATCGTCGAAGAGACGGGGCCGGCCGTGACGCGGGTAGCGCGCGGCGACCGGGTCGTCGTGCCGTTCATCATTGCCTGCGGCGATTGCTTTTTCTGCCACGAACAGCTCCACGCCGCTTGCGAAACGACGAATCCGGACCGCGGGGCTCTGCTCAACAAGAAGGACCTGCGCTCGGGCGCTGCAATGTTCGGCTACAGCCATCTCTACGGAGGCGTGGCCGGCGGACAGGCGGAATACGTGCGTGTCCCCAAGGCCAATGTCGGACCGCTGCGCGTACCGGAGGGAATCGACGACGAACGCGTGCTGTTCCTGACTGACATTCTGCCGACCGGTTTTCAGGCGGCACGCAACGCCGGCGTCCGTCCCGGTTCCAGCGTCGCGATCTTTGGGGCGGGGCCGGTCGGCATGATGGCGGCCGCCTGCGCCCGCCTGCTGGGCGCGGAAACGATATTCATGGTCGATCACCACGACTACCGCCTGGCCTTCGCCGAGGAACGCTACGGCGCCATACCGATCAATTTCGACAGGATCGACGACGCGGCCGAGTACATCGTCTCGAATACCGATAACCGCGGCGCCGACGCCGTCATCGATGCCATCGGTTTCGAGGCCAAGGGCAGCCCGACCGAAACCGCCCTCACCACGCTCAAGCTCGAAGGCAGCAGCGGCTACGCCTTGCGGCAAGGCATTGCCGCGGTGCGGCGTGGCGGCTGCCTCAGCGTGCCGGGGTTATACGCCGGCTTCATCCACGGTTTCCTTTTTGGAGATATTTTCGAGAAGGGGATAACGATCAAGGCGGGACAGACGCATGTGCATGCGGTTCTTCCCGAATTGCTCAAATATGTCGAGTCCGGGCGCCTGCAACCGGAGGAGATCATCACCCATCGCCTGCCGCTGGTCGATGCGGCCGAGGGTTATAGGCTCTTTGCCGAGAAAAAGGACAACTGTCGCAAGGTGGTCCTGCATACCTGAGTGGTCGGTGGATGGCGAAACGGCCGGGCGTCAGCCATCCCGGCAAGGTCGGTCGCGTTCGTCCCGGATTTCCCGGGTCAGGAAAAAATTCAGTGCCGTCCGGATCACCGCCACCACCGCGAGTTTCCCCAATTGGTCCCAAGTGGGGGAAACAGTCGTGGACAGAATGTCGGCGGCCAGTTGGAATTCGAGAGCCATGGCCAGATAACGGGCAAAGGCCAGGCGAACGGGGGTGAAATCGTCCTGGTGATTTTCCAGCCAATGGGCCGCCAGACCGCGCAGAGCCACCAGAAGCCCGATGAAAATGACGACTGCGCCCAGTCCCTCCACCAGCAGGCGGAGCCATTCGACCCCGTGCCGGGCCCATTCTTCCGCGAGATAAAACATGATTCCGAGTGAGCCAAAACGCCGTCCTGTGCTGCGCGACCGGGATGGCAGCGCTTGGTGGCAATGCGGGTATTGGCAAGCGGCGTGCCTGAGGGCGGTGCTAAATGGCGGGGTCGAAGCAGCGGTGCGTGGCGATTTTCCGCGACTTGCCCACTGACTGACGGCACGGCGGTCCCCGCCGCCACTCGAGCGAAAAGCTACACGGCCCGGTAATTTTTTCCGGTATCCGTTTCCTAACCGCTCGTGACGGGTCAGCGTCACACCGGTGTCAGGCTTCCCCGGGCAGGCACTGGTGCAATACGTGGCGGCGACTAAACGGTCTTGCCGACGCGCAGGGCGCTAACGATGGCCAGGGTTTGCAGGATGGCGATGCCGACCAGCACTTCACCGAAGCGGCGGCTGTCCATCAAGCCGCCGAAAATGAGCGGGGCAACGGCGAGGCCAAGGTCGAGCCCGGAATAGACGAAGCCATAGACCCGCCCGTAGGCCGCCTTGCCGAAGCGGGCGGTGGCCGCCTTGCGCACCAGCAGGTCGCGCGACGGACCCGCGACGCCGGTGCAGAAGCCGATGCCGGCCATCAGCGGCAGGATCAGCGCGGCGGGTACCACGGCGCTAGCCAGCAGCACGGCGAGCAGGGCGGCCAGGCCGAGGGCGCCGGCGATCAGCATGTCGTGTTCGCCTTTCTGGGCAAGGAAGCCCCCGAGCACGATGCCGCAGGCACTGCCCACCAGGTAGGTGGATAGCGCGAAGGCAGCAGTGGTCAGCGACAGGCCGTACATGGCCTGCAGGATGGGGCTGGCGAAATTCTGGATGGTGCCGAAGGCGGCGGTGATCAGCAGGAAGAACAGGAAGCACAGCCACACCGCCCGCGAGCTCAGGAAGGCGAAGGTTGGGCCAGCATCTTCTCGGGCCCTGTCGGCGTGGTGGTCCGGCGTGTCGGTGATGGCCTCGCGGCGCCAGAAGAGCAGGGCAATGGAAAGCAGGG
>DATGXM010000303.1:0-6311 GCA_035298985.1 Azonexus sp.
ATTCGAAAGGCCGTTACCTCAGCGTCAACCATGCTTTCGAGCGCTATCTCGGGGTGAGCCGCGAAGAAATCACCGGCAAGAGTGTTTTCGACATTGCCTCGCCGGCCATGGCGAGAATGTACAACCGGGCCGACATGGAGCTGCTGGCCGAGGGCGGCACCCAGGTTTACGAGAGTACGGTGAAGGATGCCAAAGGCCAGGAACGCGACGTGATGTTCCACAAGGCCGTCTTCCACCAGACCGACGGCGACAAGGGCGGCATCGTCGGCATCATGCTCGACATTACCGAGCGCAAGCAGGTCGAGTTGCAGGTAGCCCGCCTCAACCGCTTCCTGACCGTGCTCAGCGATATCAACGAAGCCATCGTCCGGACGCACGAACCCCGACTGCTGCTCGACAAGGTGGCCGAACTGCTCTGTTCCAGCGGCAATTTCCCGGTCTCGTGGATACAACTGGGCAGTGACGCGCCCCTGATGTGCGATAGCTGCGAGGAAGACGCTGACCTGGTGCGCGGCATCATGGCCGGTTTGCCGTCGGCAGAGACGAGCGCACCGGGCAGCGCCTTCTATGGCGACATCGGCGATACGCTGGACATTGGCCGACAGGAACGGCTCAGCGGACGCAAGCTGCACAACGTCGCGATACTGCCCATCGGGTTCCTCGATGGAGCTGCCGCCCGGATCGGCATACTGGACAGCCAGGAAGGCGGCCTGACGAACCAGGAAAAACAGCTCCTGGAAGACCTCGCCAACAACGTGGCGCAAGCGCTCGAGCGGATCGAGGCCGAGGCCCAGAAGCGCGCCGCCGCCGAGCAGCTCGAACTGGCGGCGCGCGTTTTCGAGAACAGCGCCGAAGGCATCATGATTACCGATGCCAACAACCGCATCCTGCTGGTCAACAAGACCTTCTCCAACGTCACCCGATATGCGCCGTCGGAAGTGATCGGCCAGAACCCCAACCTGCTCAGCTCGGGCCGCCAGGGCGGCGCCTTCTACAAGTCGATGTGGGAATCGCTGCACAAGACCGGCGAATGGCACGGCGAAATCGAGAACCGGCGCAAGGACGGCGAGCTGTATCCGGAATGGCTGAACATCAGCGTCGTCCGCCAGCCCGACGGTTCGATCAGCAACTACGTGGCGGTGTTCTCCGACCTGACCAACCGCAAGGAAATCGAAAACCGCATCCAGTTCCTGTCGCATTTCGACACCCTGACCGCCCTGCCCAACCGGGCGCATTTCCACGACCAGCTGGAACGGGCCATCACGGCGGACGCCGGCCGCCATTCCAAACTGGCCCTGCTCACCCTCGACATCGACCGCTTCCAGCTGATCAACGACAGTCTGGGCCACGATGCCGGCGACCGCATCCTGATCGAAGCGGCGACCCGCCTGAAGGGCAGCCTGACGCCGGGCGACACCTTGTGCCGGCTGGGCGGCGACGAATTCGCCATCATCCTGAACCACATCGAATCCAACAGCGACGCATCGGCCATCGCCGTCGTCTGCCAGACCCGGCTGCGCAAGGCCATCCAGATCAACGACCACGAAATCCACCTGTCGGCCAGTATCGGCATCAGCATTTTCCCGGACGACGCGCAAAGCGTCGAAGGCCTGGTCAGCTGTGCCGACTCCGCGATGTATTCGGCCATCGAACACGGCGGCAACACCTTCCGCTTCTTCCAGACCGAAATGAACGCCCGTTCGGCCGAACGCATGCGTATTGAGTCGCTGCTCCATCACGCCCTGGAACGCGGCGAGTTCTCGGTCTTCTTCCAGCCGCTGGTCAGCGCCAGGACCGGCGAGATCAAGGGCGCCGAGGCCCTGCTGCGCTGGCACAACGAAGAACTAGGTGCCGTCGGCCCGAGCGTCTTCGTGCCGCTGCTCGAAGACACGCAGCTCATCCGCCATGTCGGGAAATGGGTGCTGCGCAAGTCCTGCCTGGAAAACAAGCTGTGGCGCAAGCGCACCGGCCGCGACATGTTCGTCGCCGTCAACCTGTCCGCCGTCCAGCTGGCCGACGACAACCTGGTCAATGACATACGGCAAATCCTCGACGCCACCGGCTGCGACCCGCGCTATCTGGAAATCGAGCTGACCGAAAGCTCGATCATGCACGACAGCGAACTCGGCATCCGCACCCTCAACCGGCTCAAGGATCTCGGCATTCGCCTGTCGATCGACGATTTCGGCACCGGTTACTCCAGCCTGAGCTACCTGAACAGCTTCCCTCTCGACACCCTGAAGATCGACCGCAGCTTCGTGATGAATGCGGCGGCCGACCAGAATGCCCAGGCCATCATCAAGGCCATCGTCGCCATGGGCCACACCCTGGGTTTCGAGATCATCGCCGAAGGGGTCGAGGATACGGCGCAGCTATCCCTGCTGCGCGACAACGGCGTCGATATCCTGCAGGGCTATCACTTCTCGCGCCCGATACCGGCCATCGAATTCGAGGAACTGATCGCCCGCACACCGGCCTACCCCTTGCCGGAACAGGCTCTCCCGGCGGGTTCCAGCCAGTTGATCACTTTATCCGGCCGGCGACGCTGACCTGTCGTTCTTTTCGATGACCGCGGGAGCACGGGCCGTCTGCCACACCCAGCGACCAAGCAGGATGGCCGGCGGCAACATGGCGAGCAGCATGAACAGGATTTCAAAACTGGACACCCATCCTTCGCGCCGTGTCACGATCAGTCGCCAGTCAGCCTGGGCCAGGCCGATTTTCAGGCTGACCGCCTGATCGTCGAGAGCAACCGGCTCACCGGTCGGCCCCTTGCACTGGCTTTCGCCGAGCGGTATCCAGCAGATCTGGTAGTCGAAACCCCGCCGTTCGAATTCGGAATCGCCGGCGTTCTGTATCAGGCCGGCATAGTCGATGACGCCGATCGACAAGCCCCAGAAGTGTGGACGGCCATCGGTACCTGCTTGATAGAGCGGATAGCGGGCGATTATCCCGATACCGCCCTGGCGCAGCGTCAAGGGGCCGGCCACGGTCATCTGCCGGCGGGTATAGGCCTGATGGACTTCACGGTTGCGGGTCTTGTCCACCAGCAGGTCGTGTCCGATGATGGACTCGTTGCCGCGTACCGGATAGACCCTTCGAATCACGCCGCCCGGGGCCAGTTCCAGAGCCCTGAACAGGGGAAATTCACTGAGCAGCTCCTCGGCCAGTTCGTCGAAGCGATTGATCTCCCCGGACCGGCGGTCGACTGATACGGAGAGCAAATAAACCGCGCCAGCCGCCTCGTTGAAACGAGCCGTCAGCCGGAGGGCAAAAGCCTGGGCTAACTCGCGCGCTTCGTAGCGCCGCTTCTGCTCGATATTTTTCATCACAAAGATGGGCAGCAGCAACAGCAACAGCATGCCTCCCGCCATAAAGGCCTGCAACCGAATCGACCTCATGTTTTCCCCTCCGCCCCACACCTGAACAGCACCGCGAAAAACTGGCACAAACGATGCATATCATTATGTATGACTAAAGACGTATTTTTTAGTTCTACTATTTTTTTTATTTGCCCATGCCCTTTCCCCTTGTCCGCCACTTTACGCTAACCAGCCTCATTTTTTTCGTGGCGGTCGGCGGGGCGCTGGGCTACTACTACCGCGACATGGCGCTTTCCCGGATGCTGCAACAGCAGGAAGCCGGCAATAGCAACTTGACGACGGTATTTGCCAACGCGCTGTGGCAACGGCATTTTTCGCACTTGCTACGCGAGTCGCAGGGAAAGAATTTCCAGGATCTGAAGAACAATTCCCGCATCCGGGAAATTCATGACGACGTGGTTGCCCTGATGCGCGGCAGCGCTACCTACAAGATCAAGGTCTACGATACGTCCGGACGTACGGTTTATTCATCCGAACCGGAACAGATCGGCGAGGACAAGAGTGGCAATCCGGGATTCATCGGTGCCATGGCCGGGCAGACGCAGACTGAACTGGTGCACAAGGCCCGGTTCAGCGCATTCGAGCAGGTTGTCGAGAACCGCGATCTGATCCAGAGCTATATCCCGCAATACGACGCAAGTTCGGGCAAACCGGCCGGCGTCTTCGAAATTTATTCCGATGCCACCCCATTCTTGGCCGAACTGCGGCGCACCGAAATCCAGCTTGGCTTACTGATCGGTGGTGCGCTGGCCATGCTTTTCGGCATCCTCTACCTGATCGTCCGTCGCGCCCAGAACATCATCCACCAACAATCGGAAGAAAAGCTGGCCGCCCAGCAGCAGTTGGCGCAATCCGAAAAAATGGCCGAACTGGGACAACTCGTCGCCGGCGTCACGCATCAGCTCAACACCCCGATCGGCTTCTCGCACAACAATATCAGCCTGACCATTTCCACCCTCAAGGAACTGGCCACGCCCTTGCTGGTGGCTGCCCGCCTCAGTGAACTGGTCAAGAAACTGCCGCCCGAATGCAGCCGCGTCACCCTCGATCTCGGCAATTCCGGCGCCGCCCTGCGCCAGCTGTCCTTGCGCGGCGACGAAGTCAGGGACCTGATACCGATGCTCAAAGACGTCCTCGCCGGCCTTGAGCAGATGCGCGAACTGGTCTGCAATCTGCGCGATTTCACGCGCCTCGACCGCAGCAAGGTCGCCGATGCCGACCTCAACAGCGCGCTGCAGACGGTCGTCTACATCGCCCGCAGCTCGATTCCGCCACGCATCCAGATCGCCGAGGAATACGGCAGATTACCCAAGGTCGCCTGCAACCCGTCCCAACTGAACCAGGTCTTCCTCAATCTGATCACCAACGCGGCGCAGGCCATTGCCGGTGACGGCCGTATCGTCGTCCGTAGCTGGGCGGAAGCCAACGAAATCGGCATCGAGATTTCGGATAATGGAACCGGCATAGCGCCCGATGTCCTGCCTCGGATATTCGAAAGCTTCTACACCACCAAGCCGCGCGGCATCGGTACCGGGCTGGGCCTGTCCATTGCCCGCGACATCATCGCCAGCCACGGCGGCAGCATCGTCGTCAGCAGCCAGCCCGGCCAGGGCAGCACTTTCTGCATCAAACTTCCCTTCCAGGCGGCCGACACCATCCTGGCACTCCAGTCTCCGAGCCTAACGTCATGAACGCCAGCACACTGAGCATTTCCCCTTCCCATTCGGCCGACCGTTTCAAGGGCCGCATCCTCTGCGTCGATGACGAGCCGAACATCCTGCGTGCACTGTCCTGGCTGCTGCGCAAGGATTTTCATGTCGTCACCGCCGACAGTGCGGAGGACGCCCTGGGACTGGTCAGCGACGGCGAATTCGATGTCGTCATCAGCGACCACCGGATGCCGGAAATGAGCGGCGTCGACTTCCTGAGTCAGGTCAAGGTGCTGGCGCCACGCGCCATGCGCATCCTGCTCACCGGCTATTCCGACATGCAGGCCGTGATCCAGTCGGTCAACGAATCCGAAGTGTTCCGCTTCGTCAGCAAGCCGTGGGATGTCGTCGAGCTGCCGTTGATCGTCGCCCAGGCCGCAGCCATCGCCCGTCGCCAGGAACTGGCGCCGCCAGCCGCCGAGGCCAGGCACCCGGAAGTCACCGGTGCGCGCCTGCCGAAAATCCTGGTGCTCGACGAGGACGAAGCGACCCATTCGGTCACCGAAATGTGCGCCGGCGACCTGGCCCAGATCGTTCATGTGACCAGCCCGGTCGATGCCTTCAAGATGCTCGAGGATGAGGAAATCGGCATCATCCTGTCCGAACGCACGCTGGGCACCATGGACCTCACCCACCTGCTGTGCCTGCTCAAGCGCAAGCATCCGCAGATCGTCAGCCTGGTCATTACCGACTCGGAAGACAGCAACCTGATCTGCCGCATGATCAACGAAGGCCAGATTCATCGCTTCATTCCCAAGCCGCTCAAGGCCGGCAACCTGCGCCTTGCACTCAAATCGGCCATTGCCCGGCGCAACGAGCTGCTCAACACGCCGCAGCTGGCCGAACGCCACCAGGTTGCCGTACCCGCCTGCGAAGAAAGCTGTGCGCACCAAGCCACCGCCCCCGTCCCGAGCAGCAACCCATCTCGCGAACAGGGCCGGCCGGGGGGCGCTGCGCCCTCCCGGACGGTACTGGGCCGGCTGTTTCACCGCCTGCTGGGGAGTTGAAAATCCGTTTCCACCGACTCGGCGGCCTGCTGCTTGCCGCCAGCTTTCTGTGTCCGCCTGCGCCAGCCGCCGACTACGTCATGCAACTGGCCTATCTGCGCCCGGCCGTCCCCCAGGCCGAGGGCGAGACGCCGAGCTACGTCCATAGCGAACGGGAAGTCCCGCCGGCGCGCCGCGCCATCGACACCGTCGAGTTCCTCGACGACAACAAC
>DATGXM010000304.1:0-11182 GCA_035298985.1 Azonexus sp.
AAACTGGCCGCCAAGGCTCGCCCGGCAGGCACGGCGGCATGGCGCTGGCTCGACATCCAGGCGGCCTACCCGCTAGTCACGCTGGCCACCAAGGAAGAATTCGTGCCGCAGATGGCCGATTTCGAAAAGATCGGCGGCGTCAGCTTCCACAAAGGCTGCTACCCGGGCCAGGAAGTGGTTGCCCGGACCCAGTACCTCGGCAAGGTCAAGCGCCACCTGTTCCGGCTGACCAGCCAGCAGGCGCTCAAGGCGGGCGATCTCCTGCATTCACCGGACAATCCCGACCAGTCGTGCGGCATGGTCATGACTGCCGCGCCATCTCCGGCCGGCGGCTACGAGGCTCTGGCTGTCGTGCAATCGAACTTCTCAGCCAACGTGCGCCTGGGCTCGCTCGACGGCCCGCAAGTTGAGGCCGTAGCGGTCAATCCGTAAGCTCAGGCATGTGCCTGATCGTCATCGGCTGGCGGGCCCATCCGGACTACCCGCTGGTCGTGGCTGCCAACCGCGACGAGTTCTACGCCCGCCCCAGCACCACGATAGGCCGCTGGGCGGATGCGCCCCATGTTATTGGAGGACTGGACCTCGAAGCCGGTGGCACCTGGCTGGGGATCACCGACGGTGGTCGTTTCGCCGCGGTGACCAACGTTCGCGAGCCGGGTGTCGCCAAAGGCGCCTTGTCGCGCGGCGCCTTGGCCCGCAACTTTCTGACCTCCGGCTTATCGGCAGGCGAATATGCGGCACAACTCGACTACACGCAGTATTCCGGCTTCAACCTGCTGCTGGCCGACGGCGAATCGCTGACCTACTGCTCCAACCGGGATGGCGAGCCTCGCTCGCTGGCACCGGGCGTCTATGGCCTGTCCAACCATTTGCTCGACAGCCCGTGGCCCAAACTGCTTTCCGCCCGCCAGCGCTTCTCCGCCGCAATGCCCCAATTACCCGACACCAGGGCGTTTTTCGAATTGCTGGCCGATCAGGAAATCGTTCCGGACGAAGAACTGCCCAGCACCGGCGTCAGCCTGGAATGGGAACGGCTGCTCTCGGCCATATTCGTCAAATCGAAATCCTACGGTACGCGCGCATCGACGGTTGCCTGGCTGCGGCGCGATGGCTCGGTGACGATGCATGAGAAAAGCTTCGGCCCGCATGGCCAGCCACTTCAATCCTCGGTGATTTCCACCGACGAATAGCAGGGCACCAGCTCGAACAATTCGAGAATGTCGGCATTGCGCATGCGGATGCAGCCATGCGAGCCCGGAACGCCCATTTGGGCTGAATCCGGACTGCCGTGGATATAGACGTAGCGGCGCATGGTATCGACGCAGCCCAGGCGGTTCCGCCCCGGCTCGCACCCCGACAGCCACAGGATGCGGGTCAGTATCCAGTCGCGTCCTGGAAATTGCTCACCCAGTTCAGGCGTCCAGATTTCCCCGGTCGGCCGCCGCCGGACGAATACGGTATTTTCCGGTTGCCCGGCACCGATCTTGGCCCGAATAATGTGCGATCCGCGTGGCGTCTGGAAGCTGCCGGAAACCTCGCCCACGCCCGCCGATGCGGTGGACACCGGATATTCGCGCAACTGCCCGCCGGAATCGTCGAGCAGTCGCATCGATTGGTTGGCCACGGATATCTCGAGCTTCATTGCGCTTTCCTGCGCCGGCTGGCAAAGAAGGCGGACAGCAGCGTGCTGCATTCTTCGGCCAGCAGCCCCCCCTCGACCGTAGCGTGATGATTCAGCCGCTCGACCCCGAACAAATCGACGACGCTGCCATGCACCCCGGTCTTCGGATCACGGGCACCATAGATGACCCGGCTGATCCGCGAATGCATGATGGCGCCGGCGCACATGGCACACGGCTCCAGCGTGACGAACAACTCGCAGCCGGGCAGACGATAGTTGCCCAGATTGCGCGCCGCATCGCGCAGGGCGGCGATCTCCGCATGGGCCGTCGGATCGTTCTCGCCAATCGGGGTGTTGAAACCGCGACCGACAATGACGCCTTCGCGAACCACAATAGCCCCTACCGGCACTTCGCCGAGACATTCGGCGGCACGCGCCAGGGACAGCGCTTCGCGCATGAAAAATTCGTCGTTCATCGTCTCAGCATCGCCGGATCGTATTGCGTAGGCGCCAAAGCAATCGGCACCATGGGTTTATAAAGCACTTTCTTTGCCGTTTCGGCAGTCAGCGACATACATTCCGCACCACCGCCCCGATAGGTGCGCCCGGCGGAGGTGATGCCGATCAGCAGGCCTTTTTCATCGAACAGCGGACCACCGGAAACCCCGGGGCGGCAGTAGTTGGAGGTCGTCACGATCTCCATGCCGAGCGGATACTCACGACGAATCAGCTTCCCGGACGACCAGGTCAGCCCCTCGTTCCCCGGGAAACTCACCGTGTAGGTAGCGGCACCAATCTCCAGGGATTCGGAACGCCCCCACTCCGCCAGATAGGCCGGCGCACCAGGAACGTTGAGCAGGCAAATATCCTCGTCATCCTCGAGCTTCGAATACTTGTCGACCTTAGCCCGCTCATGGGTGGCACTGTTGATAACGATCAGTCCACTCATGGCGTTACCGGCCACCACGTGGCAATTGGTCAGTATCTTGTCCGGCGCCACCATCACGCCGGATCCCCTGCTTCGCCCACCAACGACCAGATAGGTCGTCCACGACAGATATTCGGCATCGAATCCGGCTTTTCTGGCCGGACGGGTAAAACGTGGCTCGGCAGCAGCCGGGCGTTGCACCACCACTATCTGTTCTTGTGCTTTGCCTTGCTGCACTGGAGGCTGCGCCGCCTCCTGTTCGGCGGCGACGAGCAGCGGTGTGGTGCCCTGAGGTTCGCTGGCGGGAACCGCCGCAGGCACCGGAACAGGCCTGCCTTTTGGCTGCGTCGAGTAGTAATAGCCCAGCAGCGCGATAGCCAGACTGGCCAGGCCAAGCCACTTCACACTGCTACCTGAGGCAGGATTCTGCTGCAATGGCGCGACATTCGACTGGAGGGCCAGCAGCTGCCGATCATGAGCAGCCCTGCGCGGCGGATCGCTCAAAGTGGCGAAAGCCTCGGCAATGGCCTTCTGGTAATCGGCATTGCCGGCAAACTCACCCTGCAAGCGCTGGTAGGCCGCCTCGATTTCCCCGCTTGACACCTGGGGCGACGAGAGCCCCAGGACCTGATAGTAGCTTTTCATGCCAATTCCGCTGGAAATGCGCCATGGACACAGAAATCTTACGGCCTTCCGTCAATCACTCCCACTCAATGGTCGCCGGCGGCTTGCCAGAAACGTCATAGACGACCCGGTTCAGGCCACGCACTTCGTTAATGATACGGTTGGACACCCGACCGAGCAGTTCATACGGCAGATGTGCCCAGTGCGCAGTCATGAAGTCGCTGGTGACCACGGCGCGCAGCGCAACGACGTTCTCGTAAGTGCGGCCGTCGCCCATCACGCCGACGCTCTTGACCGGCAGGAAGACCGCGAAGGCTTGGCTGGTCAGGTCGTACCAGCTCTTGCCGATATCGGCTTCGGCGCAGAGTCCGGCGGCTGCGTCGCGCTCGGTGGCGTGCGTGGCGCGCAGCTCGTCGATGAAAATTGCGTCGGCGCGCTGCAGAAGGCCAGCTGCCTTCTGCGTAACCTCGCCGAGGATGCGCACACCCAGACCCGGCCCCGGGAACGGGTGGCGATAGACCATCTCGCGGGGCAGGCCCAGCGCAACGCCAAGTTCGCGGACCTCGTCCTTGAACAATTCGCGCAGCGGTTCGAGCAACTTGAGATGCATGTCCTCGGGCAGGCCGCCGACGTTGTGGTGGCTCTTGATGGTATGGGCGCCCTTCTTGCCCTTGCCGGCCGATTCGATCACATCCGGGTAGATGGTGCCCTGGGCCAGCCATTTGGCGGCTGAGAGCTTCTTCGATTCGGCCTGGAAGACCTCGACGAATTCCTTGCCGATGATCTTGCGCTTCTGCTCGGGGTCGGAAACACCGGCCAACTTGCCCATGAAGTCGTCGACCGCATCGACGCGGATGACCTTGACGCCCAGATTGCGCGCGAACATCTCCATGACCATGTCGCCTTCGTTCAAACGCAACAAGCCGTGGTCGACAAAAACGCAAGTCAGTTGGTCGCCGATCGCCTTGTGGATCAGCGCCGCGGCAACGCTCGAATCGACGCCACCGGAGAGGCCGAGGATGACTTCCTCGTCGCCGACCTGGCGCTGGATCGCGTCGACGGCCTCGGCGATGTAGTCGCCCATCACCCAGTCGGTGCCGCAGCCGCAAATGCCGTGCACGAAGCGCTCGAGAATCGCCCGGCCCTGCTGGGTATGCGTCACTTCAGGATGGAACTGGACCGCGTAGAACTTGCGGCTCTCGTCCGCCATCGCGGCGATCGGGCAGGAGGCGGTCGAGGCCATCTTGATAAAGCCGGCCGGCAGTTCCATGACCGAATCGCCGTGGCTCATCCAGACCTTCAGCATGCCGTGGCCTTCCGGGCTGTAGAAATCGGCGATGTCGTTGAGGAGCGCCGTGTGGCCATGGGCGCGGACTTCGGAGTAGCCGAATTCGCGCGCCTTGCCGGCGGCTTCGGCAGTCATCACCTTGCCGCCCAGCTGCTGGGCCATGGTCTGCATGCCGTAGCAGATGCCGAGCACCGGGATACCCAGCTCGAAAACGACGTTCGGTGCGCGCGGCGTATCACCCTCGGTCACCGAGCTCGGACCGCCGGACAGGATGATGCCCTTGGCGCCGTAGTTGCGGATGAAATCTTCGGAAACGTCGTAGGGATGGATTTCGCAGAAGACCTTGGCTTCACGCACGCGGCGGGCGATCAGCTGGGTGACCTGGGAACCGAAATCGAGAATGAGGATTTTTTGATGGGACATTTTCAGTGCCTTGAATGAACAAGGGCGGCTCCATGAGCCGCCCTGAGGACCATGAAGACGATCAGTCGAGGTGGTAGTTCGGGGCTTCCTTGGTGATCTGCACGTCGTGGACGTGCGATTCGCGGATGCCGGCCGAGGTGATCTCGACGAAACAGGCATTGTCGTGCATGTGGGCGATGGTCGGGCTGCCGAGGTAACCCATCGACGAACGCAGGCCGCCCATCAGCTGGTGGATCACGGCGAGCACCGAACCCTTGTAGGGAACGCGGCCTTCGATCCCTTCCGGCACGAACTTGTCCACGTTGGCGGTGGCTTCCTGGAAGTAGCGGTCGGACGAACCGGCCTGCATCGCGCCCAGCGATCCCATGCCGCGATACGACTTGTACGAACGGCCCTGGAACAGCTCCACCTCGCCCGGGGCTTCCTCGGTACCGGCGAACAGGCCGCCGAGCATGACCGTGTCAGCGCCGGCGGCGATAGCCTTGGCGATATCGCCGGAGTAGCGGATGCCACCGTCGGCGATCATCGGCACGCCGGTGCCTTTCAGCGACTCGGAAACGTTCTGGATGGCGGTGATCTGCGGCACGCCGACACCGGCGACGATACGTGTCGTGCAGATGGAGCCAGGACCGATACCGACCTTGACACCGTCGGCGCCCATGTCGACCAGCGCCCGCGCCGCATCGGCAGTCGCGATGTTGCCGCCGATGACTTCAATCTGCGGAAAGTTCTTCTTGACCCAATTCACCCGGTCGAGCACGCCTTGCGAGTGGCCGTGCGCGGTATCGACGACGATAACGTCGACACCTGCCTCGGCCAGCAGCTCGACTCGCTCCTCTGTGCCAGCACCGACACCGACGGCAGCACCGGCGCGCAGGCGGCCGGTGGCGTCCTTGTTGGCCAACGGATGCTCGGTGGACTTCAGGATGTCCTTGACGGTGATCAGGCCGCGCAGATGGAATTCGTCGTCGATGACCAGCACGCGCTCCAGACGATGGGTGCGGATCAGCTCCTTGGCGTCCTCGACGCTGGCGCCTTCCTTGACCGTCACCAGACGCTTGCGTGGCGTCATGATGGCCTTGACCGGCTGGTCGAGGTTGGTTTCGAAACGCAGGTCGCGGTTGGTGACGATACCGACAACCTTGCCGGACTTGTCGATCACCGGCAGGCCGGAAATGCGGTACTGGCGTGTGATTTCCAGCACATCGCGCACCGTCATCAACGGCGAAACGGTGATCGGATCCTTCAAGATGCCGGACTCGAAACGCTTGACCTTGGCTACTTCGGCAGCTTGCGCCTTGGCCGTCAGGTTCTTGTGGACGATACCAATCCCGCCTTCCTGGGCCAGCGCGATGGCGAGGCGGCCTTCCGTCACGGTATCCATGGCGGCGGACAGCAGCGGCAGGTTCAGGGTAATGTTGCGGGTCAGCTTCGTGGCAAGGCTGACATCGCGCGGGAGGACTTGAGAATGTGCGGGGACGAGCAGGACGTCGTCAAAGGTGAGGGCTTTTTGCAGCAGTCGCATGGCCTTTAATCCAAGGTCACAAAATCGTATTATACAGAAAAGACAAGGAAAGCCCGATGACCTCGAAATCAATCCTCGTATTTGTCGCTGCCGCAACCACCTCCGCCGCAGCAATCAATGCGGTTTACGCTGAAACTTACCAATGGAAAGACAGCACGGGGCAAACCATCATCTCCGATACCCCTCCCCCGGCCAATGCGAAGGGCCGTCGAGCACTTGGCGCGCCACAACCTGCTGTCGTCAGCGAAAAGCCCGCCGACAAACCGGCCGATGGCGCCAAGGCATCGGAGGCTCCCAAAACAGCTGCCGAAAAAGACATGGAATTCAAGAAGCGCCAGCAGGAAGCCAAGGAAAAGGCCGAACGGCAGGCGAAGGAAGAAGCAGCCGAGGCCGAAAAGAAGGACAACTGCGAACGCGCCAAGCGAAATCTGACGGCCCTGGAAAACAATCAGCCCATGGTCACCCTTGACGACAAAGGGCAGCGCAAGTTCATGGATACGACGCAACGCGACCAGGAACTCGAGCGCGCCCGGCGCATTATCGCCGAGTCCTGCAAATAGAAAGAGCCTGGCTGGCTCTCAGCCCTCGGAGGCGTCGGTTTCCCCGGCGCCTTTTTTCATGACCTTGCCTTCCGCAGCCCGCTGCTTGCGGACTTCCTTCGGGTCGGCGATCAGGGGGCGATAGATTTCGATCCGGTCCTTGTCGCGCAGTACCGCGTCAAGTTTCGACAATTTGTTCCAGATGCCGAACTTGTTCTTCTTGATGTCGATTTCCGGATACTTGCCCAACAGCCCCGAGGCCTCCAGCCCCTGTTGCAAGGTTGCGCCTTCGGGCACCGCAACGCGAACAAGTTCCTGCTTGCTGCCCATGGCATAGCAGACTTCGACATTCAATTTTTCAACCATGACTGGCTCCATAAACCTGGCCTGCCCGACGCACAAAGGCATCGACAAACGTGTTTGCGATATGACTGAACACCGGGCCGATGACCTTCTCGAACAGCTTGCTGGAGAATTCGTAATGCAGCTTGAATTCGATCTTGCAGGCATTGTCAGCCAGCGGCTTGAAATGCCACGCCCCTTCCAGCCGGCGAAACGGGCCATCGACCAGGCGGATGTTCATCAGGCGAGGGAATTCCTTGTCGTTTTCGGTGGTAAACGACGACTTCACCGAATGGTAATTGATGTGCAAGGTGCCCACAGTTCGGGCTGCATCGCGGAATTTGACCTCTGTGTGGCTGCACCACGGCAGAAATGCCGGGTAATCCTCGCAACGATCCACCAGTTCGAACATGCGTTCGGCCGATTGCTCGATCAAGACTGTCTTTTCAACCAGAGCCATGCGGTGGCAGTATTCCTGAATCCTGTAGAATCGCAATTTTAATGGATCGCCAGGCAGCATGAGCATTACGGTCAATAAAAAAGCCTTTCACGACTACTTCGTTGAAGAAAAATACGAGGCTGGCATCGTCCTGGAAGGCTGGGAAGTCAAGGCCATTCGCGCCGGCCGGATGAACATCAAGGAATCCTACGTCATCATCAAGGGTGCCGAACTGTTCCTGATCGGCATGCACATCACGCCGCTGACCACCGCCTCGACGCACAACAAGCACGACCCGACGCGCACGCGCAAGCTGCTGCTGCACGGCAATGAAATCAGTAAGCTGATCGGCAAGGTCGAACGTGCCGGTTATGCTCTGGTACCGCTCGACCTACATTTCCTGCGCGGGCGGATCAAGCTCGAAATCGGTCTGGCCAAGGGCAAGAAGCAGCACGACAAGCGTGCCGCCGCGCTGGAAAAGGATTCCAAGCGCGAAGCCCAGCGCGCCATGAAGGAACATCAGCGGTAAACCGCATTCAGTAGACATGCATCAATATCCCGCCGAGCCGAATGAAGCATGATGTTCCCAAAAGGCAAAACCACGGCTCGGCCATGAAAAAAAATCGCATCATTCTTGCCGACGACCAACTCTTGGTTCGTGCAGGCATTCGCGCCCTTGTCGAAACGCTTCCCGACTACGAACTCGTTGCCGAATGCGCCGACGGGCATGAAGCAATCGCCGCATCGCGACAATTCCGACCGGAAGTCATCTTGCTCGACATCGCGATGCCTGGCCCGTCGGGGATCGAGGTAGCGAATGCCATTCGCCGGTTCGATAGCGAAATCCGGATATTGATGCTATCAAGCATCGATCGCCGGGAAATTATTGACCAAGCGATCAATGCGGGGGCTAATGGTTATCTGCTGAAGGACTTCGTGCTGAGCGAACTGCATGAGGCACTACAGGCCATACTGAGTGGTCAGCGTTACCTGTCGCCGCGTATCCGCGACGCGGAAACAGCCGCCATCGGCAATGGGGGGACAGCCGGCAAAACGCAACTGACTACGCGACAACTGGAGGTACTCCGCTTGGTCGCTTCCGGCAAGACGACCAAGGAAATCGCCCGCGACCTCGGCATAAGCCCGAAAACGGTGGAATTCCATCGCAGTTGCCTGATGCAGCGTATCGGCGCCCATGACGTTACCGGACTGACCCGCTTTGCCGTTCAAAACGGCGTGTTGTGCTGAGTTGATTCGGCGACGCGGACCAGCAGCTTAGCTGTTCCGGCCGGCCAGAAAAATCTTCATTTCCGACGCCATGCAATGCATGCAGGCGATCAACGACTCCGCCATCAGCTTCCACTCGCCCACAGTATCACTGGATGGCGCCTGCTCCAGGTGATCACGCACCGACTCTTCGAAACTCTTGGCGAGATCGACGCAGCGGTGACCGGAAAACAATACGCAACTACTGCGGATATTGTGTAGCGCATCGAGGATCGCCACATTGTCGCCGGTATCCAGCGCCAAGTTCAAACGTTCCGACAACGCCGGATAATTTTCCAGAAACAAGCCGACCAGACGCATGGTGGTCGCTTCATTTCTGCCAAGATTGACCATCAGGTAGTCGAGGTTGCAGAAGCCGCCATCCTGCTGCTTGAACCCGAGATCCGACATGAACCGCCCCTAAGCTTTTTGTATTGTTTGGTCATAGCTTATGAGCAAGGGGGCGGCTGGGTGAACTGGGCGTTACCCTAGTCCTAGTATGGTTACGGTCTACCCGCCCCAAAAAACACGCCAAAAACAAAACGCCCGAAAACAGCAATGTGTTTCGGGCTTGATGACAAGACTGGCGGAGTGGACGGGACTCGAACCCGCGACCCCCGGCGTGACAGGCCGGTATTCTAACCGACTGAACTACCACTCCGCGTCGGGCTTCACCGCCGGTCAGCGATGAGCGGGGCGAATAATAGCACGGCCCCATGGTTGCGGGCGAAATACAACGACTACAATTCACATTTTTCGCCACCAGACCGACGACATGACCGATACCGGCTCGCTCAACCTTCAATGGTCACAAGCCATGATTGCCGGTTTTGTCGCGGCGGGCATTAGCGATGCCGTCATTTCGCCCGGGTCGCGCTCCACGCCCCTGGCCCTGGCGATGTTGCGCCAGACGCGCCTGCGCTGCCATGTCGCCATCGACGAGCGGAGCGCCGCATTTTTCGGTCTCGGCATCGCCAAGGCACAACGGCGCCCTGTCCTGCTCGTGGCCACTTCTGGAACCGCACCCGCCAACTGGTTGCCGGCCATCATCGAGGCCAGCCACAGCGGCGTCCCGCTGATCGCCATTTCAGCCGATCGTCCGCCGGAACTGCAGGCCTGCGGCGCCAATCAGACCGTCAACCAGTCCGCCATGTTTGCGCCCCATGTTCGTGCCAGTCATGCGCTGGGGGCGCCGCACCCGGGCTTCGATCCCGGCTATCTGCACCGCCTGGCGGCTCAGATTGATGAACAGGCAAGCTGGCCCTACCCTGGCCCAGTTCACATCAACCAGCCCTTCCGCGAACCCTTGCTGCCCGCCGAGCCAGTGGTCAGCAATGACATCCCAACAGCGTTGCAGGCCACTCATGGCACACCGCAGCCCGATGCGAAGCAGATGGCCGAACTGGCCAAGCTCGTTGCGGGCCGCCCCGGCGTCATCGTCTGCGGCGAGATGCCGGCCAAACATGGCCAAAATGCCGCCCTGGCCGAGTTGGCCAGCCGGCTGAACTGCCCGATCCTGGCCGAGCCGCTGTCCGGTCTGCGCTTCGGGGCACACGACCGATCGAGTGTCTGCGTCGGCTACAACCGGTGGCTGGATACCAGAGCAGCACAAGAGCACCCAGCTCCGGAATGGATCATTCGCTTTGGCTCGTTTCCAGTGACCCGGAATCTGCAAAATTACGTTTCAGGCCAAGCCCGAACACACATCGTGGTCGATCCATGGCCACGCTGGGTCGATCCCTCCCGGCAGATCACCCATCTGCTGCGTGCCGATCCAACGGCCTTCTGCCAAGCCTTGCTGCGGGAAAAGCTGGAGCCTGCTCCCAACGGCTGGCTGGCCGGTTTTGTCGCGTTGGAAAAGCAGACAATCCAAGATCGCGAGCCGAGCCACATCAACGCAATGCTCGATATCTTGCCGGCTGGAACGGCCCTGTTCATCGGCAACTCGCTCGCTATCCGGCAACTGGATTCCCTGTCCGGCCACGCCGATAAGACGCTCCACCTCTACGCCAACCGCGGCGCCAGCGGCATCGACGGCAATATCTCAACGGCCGCCGGCATCGCCAGCGTGCAAGGCCGCACTGTCGCCCTGATCGGCGACCTGACCTGCCAGCACGATATTGGCGGCCTGGCGCTGACCCGTGGTCTCGATATCGTGATCGTCACCGTCAACAATGGCGGGGGGGG
>DATGXM010000305.1:0-4995 GCA_035298985.1 Azonexus sp.
GGCGCTGTGGCTGCGGAAGCTGTAGCCGGTACCGCGCACGGTTTCGAGCAGGCAGTCGTGACCCGACGGCGCCAGCGCCCGGCGCAGGCCGCGGATATGCACATCGACCGTGCGTTCCTCGACGAAGATATGGTCGCCCCACACCTCGTTGAGCAGCTGGGTGCGGCTGTACACCCGGTTGGGGTGGGTGGCGAAGAAATGCAGCATGCGGAATTCGATGGCGCCCAGCTCGATGTCGCGGCCGCCGGCGGTGATCCGGTTGGCGCCGGGATCGATGGTGAGGCCTTCGAGCTGGACCACATCGTCGGTCAGCTGCGGTGCCCGCCGGCGCAGCACGGCCTTGACGCGGGCGAGGAGTTCGAGCGGCGAGAAGGGCTTGCTGATGTAGTCGTCGGCGCCGACTTCGAGGCCGGTCAGCTTGTCGCATTCCCGGCCGCGCGAGGTGAGCATGATGATCGGCACTTCGCGCGTGCGCGGATCGGCGCGCAGCCGGCGCACCAGCGTCAGGCCGGAAATGTCGGGCAGTACCCAGTCGATCAGGATGAGATCGGGCAGCAGCTTGCAGATTTCGGCCTCGGCGGCGAGTACCGTGGTGGTGCACCGCACCTGGTGGCCGGCCCGTTCGAGATTGGCCTCTATCAGACGCTGGGTGACGGCCTCATCCTCGACCACGAGTATCGAACTCGTCATTGCGGTACTCCTTCGGCATCGGCGCCGGGGCGCTGCGCCAGGTGATACTGCAGCCGGCGGCCGGCACCGGCCAGTTCGAGCAGGTTGAGGCGCAGGCGGCGGATTTCGAATTCCAGCCGCGCCACGCGGCCGGCAAACTGCAGGCTGCCGGGCGGCGTGTCCTCGAGGGCACGCACGGCAGCTTCGGCGGCCGGTGCCGCCAGGCTCTGGCACATGCCGCGCAGGGTATGCAGCGCCGCTGCCAGGCGCTCGTCATCGCGGCCGGCCAGGCTGCGGATCTTGGCCAGCAGGCGGGCGCAATCGCGCAGGAAGAGGTCGCGCACCTCGCGCAGCAGGCGCCGGTCGCCATCGACCCGGTCGAGCAGGGTGCGGCGATCGACCGCCGCCCGGCGCCGCGGCCGCCTGACGGTGGGCCGGCGGCTGGTGATGTGGTGGAGGACGGCGAGCAGGGCGGTCGGCTCGACCGGCTTGGCGAGGTAGGCATCCATGCCGGCATGCAGGCAGCGGGTGCTGTCGCCGGACAGGGCGCGGGCGGTCAGGGCGATGATGGGCAGGTGGCCGCCATGGCACGCCTCGCGGCGGCGGATCGTGGCGGTCGCCTGGAAGCCGTCGATGCCCGGCAATTGCACGTCCATCAGGACGGCATCCGGCGTTTCGCGCTCCAGGCAGGCGGCGGCGGCAGCGGCACTGTCGGCGAGCAGCACGCGATAGCCGGCCTTTTCGAGGACGATCCGGGTCAGCCGGCGGTTGGTCGGGTTGTCCTCGACGAGCAGGATGGTCGACCGCCGGCCGGTGCCGGGCGCCGGCGCGGAACGGAGCGCCGGGTTCGGCTGGGCCTCCGCTGCCGTCGTGTCGTAGCCGAAGCAGGCCGTGAAGTGAAAGGTACTGCCCTGGCCGGGTGCGCTGTCGACCCAGATCTTGCCGTTCATCATCTCGACCAGGCGCGCCGCGATGGCCAGACCGAGGCCGCAGCCGTCGAAATGACGGGCATTGCCGGCCTCCAGCCGGCGGTACGGGGCGAAGATGGCGGCCTGCTGCTCGGGCGCGATGCCGATGCCCTGGTCGCTGACGCTGAACTGGCAGCTGACTTCGTCGCCGGTGCCGGCCTGCAGGGCGACGCGGATCGCGATGTCGCCGTGATCGGTGAACTTGATGGCATTGCCGACCAGATTGACCAGGATCTGGCGCAGGCGCAGCGGGTCGCCGAGCAGGGTGTCGGGAACTTCCGGGGCGATCTCGCTGTGCAGGGCCAGACCCTTGGGCCGGGCCTCGACGGCGAGCAGGCGCAGGGTGTCCCGCAACAGGCCGCGCAGCGAGAAGGGATGGACGTCGATTTCGTATTGCCCGGCGTCGATCCGCGCGAAGTCGAGGACGCCATTGACTGCCGAGAGCAGCGAACTGCCGGCGATTTTCAGCAGGTCCAGGTATTCCTGCTGCTCGGGGGTCGGGCGGGTCTGCTGCAGCAGATCGATCAGATTGACCACGATGTTGAGCGGGGTGCGCAATTCGTGGCTCATGGTGGCCAGGGCGTCGCTGCCGCCGGCGGCGGGCGGGGCGGTGGCCTTGGGCGGCCGTCCGGCGGGTGCCCGGTTATGTATTGTCGAAATGCCGTACATTCCTTCACCTCCCGAAAATGATTGCGGCGCCTGTGGCCGGACTGCTTCTTCCGGCCCTCCGGAGAACGCGACGGATCTTCACAATCGGTGAGCCGTGCGCGAATTTTCGGGGTTCGGGCGGATCATTGACATACGGTGCGGGCTGTATTCGAACTACGGTGTTTTCCGTAGTCGGCCGGTAATCAGGAGGCTGCAGGCCAATTCAGGCCAATTCAGGCCAATTCAGGCCACTTCGGCGACGCGCTGCGGCCGGGGCTGGCGATGCAGGATCTCGGTGCTCTGCGGGCCGTGGTTGAACAGCAGGTCGATGGCCGACAGCCCGGGCATGAAGGGGCCGCCGCCGCACTGGAAATAGATGGGGTGCTGGAATTCCTGCCAGATGATGTTGACCCCGGCCTTGGCGAACATCGCCCGGTCGAGATAGGTGCGCGATCCGCCCATGCCGGCCAGGTAGGTGTCGGCGCCGACCGCCAGGCAGAGATTGAGGATCAGTTCCGAACGGGCACCGCTCAGGTTGAGCTCGGAGCTGTTGACCAGCGGGGTGCGGATATCGAGCGCCTCGCGCAGGAAATCGAGGGTCATCTGGTCCATATCGACCAGCCGCTCGGGGCAGGTGCTGAGGATCTTGAACAGCTTCGGCCCGTACAGGTCGAAGAAGGGTGCATCGCGGTAGGCGTGGCGCAGCGTCTGGTAGTGCTTGAGCCCCCAGGATTTCTTGTCGCCGGACGAATTGTCGATCTGCTTGTCGATCACCCGTTCCAGCTGCGAGGCCTGGACGACGGGCACGGTCAGCCAGCGCGGCACGCCGTCGAGCAGGATGCGCGTGCGGTTCTGGTAATTGCGGCGCTCGAACTGGACGTGGTCAAGCACGACGAAAAGGTCCGCCTTCTGCATGCGGTCCAGATAGCCGAGCCAGGGCAGGTAGTGCGGCTGGTGGGTCGCGACGATCATCGGAAATCTCCCTGTTTGCGGTGAAGCCAGACTAGTCCTCCGGTTTGTTAAGCCATGCGCCGGCCTGCCGGTCCGTATGGCTCAGGAGGTGCCGCTGCCGGGTACGGGCCGGGCGCCGGGCAAACCCGCCGGGCCGGACCGGCGCTGGCGCAGCCGGCGCAGGCGGGCCTGGAGGAGGCCCAGGCAGTGGCCGGCCCCGGGCTTGAGATCGTCGAGCGCGAACACCGCATCCACCGTGCGGCCGGACAGCGAATCCCACCAGGCCCGCCAGCCCAGTTTGCCGGCCCCGTGCAGGGCGCGCGCGGCCCAGATGTCCTGTTCGAAATTGATCCATTTGACGCCGTCCACCCAGTCGGTGGCCGCTTCCCCGGTCATCCCGGCCTTGTCGCGGAAGGCAATGGCCGGCAGGTCGACGCCGCAGGCGGCGGCGATGGCGGTGGTATTCACCGCCCGCGGATTGACCTCGATCAGCTTGTAGATGCCGCTATTCGGGTCGCATTTCCATTCGACGCCGCAGATGCCCTGGTAGCCCAGGCCGGCGAGCAGGCGCAGCGACTGCTCGCGTACCGTTTCGTCGTGGCAGGACTCGGTCAGCGTGCAGTAGCCGAAATCGAGCGGCAGCTGGCGCAGCTTCTTGCGGATGCAGTAGCCGAGCGGCCGCGACTGGGCGTCGAAACAGGAGAGGAAGGTGTACAGCCGGTCGTCGGCGCCGCCGATGACTTCCTGGATCATGATGCGCCGGTCGCCGCGGGCGATTTCCTCGTAGCAGCGGAGCAGTTCGTCGGCGTCGCGCACCGCGAAGCCCTTCTTGCCCTGCGACACGCCCTTCATCGCCGCCCGCCGCCAGGAATGGGCGACTAGCGGCTTGATCACGTAGGGATAGTTGGCCAGGCGCGGGGCCAGCTCCACCACTTCTTCCAGGCTCTCCGGGAAATAGGTCTCCGGGATGGGGATGCCCAGCGCCTGCGCCTTCTCGTACTGGCGCTGCTTGTCGATGATGGTTTCCATGACCGCGAAGGGCGGCGCGACGACGGCGAAGGCGGTGCTCAGTTCGGCGTGGTAGCGGGCGACGAACCAGGCGCAGTCGTCGCTGCCCGGGATCAGCACGCGCAGGCCTTCGTAGCGGCGGGCGACGGCGAGCAGGAAGTCGAGCAGGGCCGTCTCCGAGGCGTAGAAATCCGGCGATACCTCGACGGCGCTGCAGTAGCGCGAGGCCAGGCTGCGGTCGAGGCGATTGGGATGCACGCGGACCACCGGGATGCCCTGGCGCCCCAGGGAGCGGGTCAGGGCGAGGGCGATCAGGCTGGTCGCCTTGGCGGTGCGCTGGGGGTCCGACTCGTGGGTCAGGACAAAGGCGGTTTGATTGGACACAGCGTTCTCCCGGTTAGCGTGGAGAGGCCTACAAGGCGAGCGGTTCGAGGCGTGAGGCGGCCGTCGCCCGGAGCGGGGCGACGGTGTGGGTCGGCGGCAGGTAGGCGGTACCGCGCAGGATGATGCGGGCGTCGCGGGCGATTTCGGCGGCTTCGATCAACACGCCGTCGCGGCCGCTCGACCAGCGTGTATCCAGCGCCAGCACGCCCGACGGATGGCCGATGCGCAACGTGAAGGGCGATTGCTCCGGGGCGACCAGCATGTTGACCACGCTGCCCGGCACGGCGGCGGCCGCCGCCAGACAGATGCCGCCGGAGACGGCGTAGGCCTTGTGCACCCGGGCCGTGTTGATGATGCGGGCGACGAC
>DATGXM010000306.1:0-3415 GCA_035298985.1 Azonexus sp.
CCCCCCCAAGGCCCGGCAGGATGCCCCTCGCGCGGAGCAACGTTCGACTCCGCGCCTGAACAAGACTGCCGGGCCGGCCAATGTGCCGGCCCAAAACGTCGCCGTCGCCGCCGACGTCACCCCTGCGCCTGCTGCGGCACCAAGCGCCCCGGTGGCGACGGTGGCGGAAACGCCGCGTCCAGCGGCGCCGGCCGTTTCGGCGCAGGCCCAGAGCGACATGCTGGCCGCCTACCGCCAGCGCCTGACCGAGCTGTTCGCCCGCGGCTACGAATACCCGCGTGTGGCGGCCATGCGCGGCTGGGAGGGCGAAGTCCGCCTGCGCCTGAAAGTGGCGCGCAAGGGCAATCTGCTCGGCGTCGCGCTCGACCGTTCGAGCGGCTTCGATGTCCTGGACCAGCATGCCCTGAGCATGCTCGAAGGCCATGGCAGCCTGCCGCCGCTGCCCGACGCGCTGGAAGGCAATGAAATCCAGGTCATCGTGCCGATCAATTACAAACTCAGAAAAACAACGTGAAGAGACCAACCCCGCAACGCACGCTGCTGGCCATCGCCCTGGCCGCCGCTTTCGGCCCGGCCGGCGCCCAGCAGATCGTCACGACGGAGACCGTCGAGGTCATCGGCACCACGCCGCTGGCCGGCGTCGGCGTACCGCGCCTGCACCTGCCGGCCAATGTCCAGTCGCTCGACGACCGGCGGCTGGAGGAAGTGGAGAGCCTCAACATCGCCGAACAGCTGGTGCGCCAGGTGCCGGCAGTCACGGTCAACGACATCCAGAGCAACCCCTATCAGGTCAACCTGAATTACCGCGGCTTCACCGCGTCGCCGCTGCTCGGCACGGCGCAGGGTTTGTCGGTGTACGTTGATGGCGTGCGGGTCAACGAACCCTTCGGCGACACGGTGAACTGGGACCTGATCCCGCATTCGGCCATCGCCGGCATCGACCTGATTCCCGGTTCCAACCCGGCGTTCGGCCTCAACACGCTGGGCGGTGCGCTGGCCATCCGCACCAAGAGCGGCTTTTCGAATCCGGGCGGCAAGCTGGAGCTGTCCGGCGGCAGCTTCGGGCGCAGCAACACGGAGGTCGAATACGGCGGCAACAACGGCACGCTGGGCTGGTATGTCGCCGGCGACTGGTTTCGCGAGGACGGCTGGCGCGATTATTCGCCGTCCGACGTCAAGCAGCTGTTCGGCAAGCTGTCCTTCCGCAACAGCGCCGGCGAGGCCGACCTGACGCTGACCCAGGCGCGCACCCGGCTGGTCGGCAACGGCCTGGTGCCGCAATCCATGCTCGACGAGCGCCGCGCCAACATCTTCACCCACCCCGACCAGACCCGCAACGACCTGACCCAGCTCGCCCTCAACGGCAAGCTGTGGCTCAGCGACACGCAGAGCCTGAGCGGTAGCGTCTATGTCCGGCGGACCCGCATGCGCACGCTGAACGGCGACATGAACGACGAATACGAGAACGACTGGCCGATCGATCCGAGCACGCCGAACGGCGCCCACAACCGGACGCAGACCCGCCAGCTGGGCACCGGCACCGCGCTGCAGTGGAACCTGAGCACCGATGCCCACCAGCTGGCGCTCGGCGCCTCATGGGACCAGGCCCGCATGCGTTTCGTGCAGACCCGCCAGCTCGGCACCATCGACGACACGCGCGGCATCGGCAACCTGCTCGACACCACCGAGGAGAACAAGCTGTGGGGCACCACCCGCACCGCCAGCCTGTTCGCCACCGATACCTGGTCGCTGACCAAGGTGGTGCACCTGACCGCCTCGGCCCGCTACAACATGAGCCGGGTGACGACCCACGACGAGCTCAATCTGACTGCGCCCAATCTCGATGGCGACCATAGCTACCAAAAGCTCAACCCGGCCATCGGCCTGAGCTGGCAGGTGCTGCCCACGCTCAACGCCTACGCCGGCTTCAGCCAGGGCAATCGGGTGCCGACGCCGATCGAACTGGGCTGCGCCGACCCGGCCAACCCGTGCACCCTGCCCAATTCGATGGCCTCCGACCCGTACCTCAAGCAGGTCGTCGCCCGCACCGTCGAGGCCGGGTTGCGCGGCACGCTGCCCGGCAACACCCAGTGGAACGCCGGGGTCTATCGTACGTTGAACACCGACGACATCCTGTTCGTCGGCACTTCGACCAGCGCCGGCTACTTCACCAACTACGGCAAGACGCAGCGCCAGGGCATCGAACTCGGCCTGAACGGCAGCGTCAGGGCGGTCGACTGGTACGCCAACTACAGCTGGTTGCACGCCACCTTCCGCTCCGATGCCTGCCTGCTCGGCGCCAACAACAGCACGCGCGGCACGGCGGCCGAATGCACCGGCGCCGGCCAGACCGACGAAATCCTGGTCAAGAAGGGCAACCGCCTGACCGGCCTGCCCGAGCACAGCGTCAAGTTCGGCCTGGTCTGGCGGACGACCGACTGGCTGCGCGTCGGCGGCGACGTGCAGGCTTTCTCCAGCCAGTACGTGCGCGGCAACGAGAACAACCAGCACCGGAGCGGCACCTATACCGATGCCCTCGGCAACACCCGGACCTTCGACGGCCCGGGCAAGGTCGGCGGCTACGCCATCCTGAACCTCAACGCCGAAGCCAAGCTGGGGGGCGGCTGGCAGCTGTTCACCAAGATCAACAACGTTTTCGACCGCCGCTATGCGACGGCCGGCGCCCTGGCCGAAAACCCCTTCCTCAGCGGCAGCTTCCAGGCCGATCCGAGCGACTGGCACCGCCAGACCTTCGTCGCCCCGGGCGCGCCGCGCGCTGCCTGGCTCGGGGTCCGTTACGTCTTCGGTGGTAAATAGCCATGCGCCTGCCGACGCTTCCCTTTCTCCGCCAGGCCGGCCTGCACACCCGCGTCGGCCTGGTCCTGACGGCGCTCGCCAGCTGTCTGCTGCTGGTGCTCGGCGGCCTGTGGCTGCACGCCACGCGCAGTGCGGTGCATGAAGAAGTCGAAGCGGCGACGCGGGTTTCCGAACAGTGGTTGAAGGTGGTGCTCGGCGAACTGCGCGCCCTGCCGCCGGCCGAGCGCGGCGAACGCCTGCTCGCCGTCGCTGAGAGCATCGGGCGGGTCCGCGCCAACGTGCTGGAAGTACGCGATCCCGCTGGCCAGCTGCGCCATGTGTCGCCGCCGTCCGCCTACAAGTCCGGTCGGTCAGCGCCGGCCTGGTTTGCCGCTCTGCTGACCAGCGACCTGCCGGCGCATCAGATCAGTTTCGAGGGCTATCAGTTGAGCCTGCACCCCGATCCGTCGCGGGCGACCCTCGATGCCTGGGACGAACTGCTCGGCATGGCCGGCTGGGCGCTGCTGCTGCTCGGCGGCCTGTTCGCCGCCGTCCGCCAGGCGCTGGGGCAGGCCCTGCGCCCCCTCGATCAGGTCATGCAGGCGCTGGATCGTACCGG
>DATGXM010000307.1:0-9938 GCA_035298985.1 Azonexus sp.
TTACCAAGGGAGTGCTCTACCACTGAGCCACATGGGCCTACCTTAAAACTCCAGCCGTACCGTGTCGTGGAGCGGGTGAAGGGAATCGAACCCTCGTCTTAAGCTTGGAAGGCTTCAGCTCTACCATTGAGCTACACCCGCAAAACCCTACGCCCGCAGCACTGGCCGCTACAGCATTCAATCTGGTGGAGGGAGAAGGATTCGAACCTTCGAAGGCTGAGCCGACAGATTTACAGTCTGTTCCCGTTGACCGCTTGGGTATCCCTCCGGAAGAACCCGAGATTATCCAGACGACTACACACCCTGTCAACACCCAAAAACAGAAAAGCCGGCATACAGCCGGCTTTTCGCGGATTTGAACCCGAATTACTTCTGGGACAGAACCCAGGCCACCAGCTTCTTGGCTTCTTCGTCGGTGACGTTGTTCGGCGGCATCGGGATTTCGCCCCAGGCGCCCTTGCCACCGGCCTTGACCTTGGCAGCCAGCATGGCGGGAGCCTTGGCATCGCCCTTGTACTTGGCGGCAACGTCCTTGTATGCCGGGCCAACCAGTTTCTTGTCGATGGCGTGGCAGGACATGCAGTTCTTGGCCTTGGCCAGCGCTTCGTCAGCCAGGGCCTGACCGGCCATCACGATACCTGCCGCAGCCATCATGGCAACATAAACAGCTTTCATTCTCTCGCTCCATTCTTCGGGTTGGTAGATACATCAGCAGCGGATGATAAAACCCTTTTCGATCCCTTGCAAACACGGGGATCGACTGCTCCATGAGGCTATCCGCGAGCAAATAACGCCCCATTCCGGCCGCAGGTTGACAATCGAATCAAGAAGGCCGGGACGAAATCGCCAGCAGCGCACCGGCCGAAACAAACAGGCCGCCGAAAAAGCGGTTTTGCGCCCGGATACTGCGCGGATCGTGCAACCAGCGCCCCAGACGGGACGCCGCCAAGGCGTAGCAGGACATCACCAGCATGTCGGTCAGGCACAGGGTTGCAGCGATAACGGCATATTGCGCGGCCTGGGGCTGCGCCGGATCGACGAATTGGGGGACCAGTGCGCCGATGAAGATCATGGCTTTGGGGTTGGTCAGATTGACCAGCACACCCTGGAAGAAGGCCCCCTTGCGAGGAATTGCCGGTACGTCGGTAGCAAGCGGAACGATCGGCGAGCGCCATTTCTGGATGCCGAGCCAGACCAAATAACCGGCTCCCAGGAACTTGATGGCGGAAAACGCCACCTCCGAAGTGGCGAGCAAGGCACCCAGGCCCAAGGCGACGATCAGCAATTGCATGAGCAGCGCCAGCTGCAGGCCAAGGATGGTGACCAGCGCTGTCCAGTAGCCGTGGCGCAAGCCGGTGCTCATGCTGATCACGGCGCCCGGCCCGGGCGTGACGGCGATGACGATCGCCGCCAGCAGGAATCCGAGCCAGACGGCCAGCGTCATTTGCGGCGCTGGATCTGCGTGACGTCGCGCACCGCGCCTTTGTCGGCCGAGGTGGCCATCAGGGCATAGGCCTGCAGGGCGGCGGAAACCGTGCGCTGGCGATCGACCGGCTGCCAGGCGGCATCGCCCTTGGCATCCATCGCGGCGCGGCGCTGGGCCAGGGTTTCGTCGGACACTGCCAGATGGATGCGGCGATTCGGGATGTCGATTTCGATGGTATCGCCCTCTTCCACCAGACCGATGGCGCCACCGTCCGCCGCTTCCGGTGAAGCATGGCCGATGGACAGGCCGGACGTGCCGCCGGAGAAACGGCCGTCGGTGAGCAGGGCGCATTCCTTGCCCAGTCCCATCGACTTCAGATAGGAGGTCGGATAGAGCATTTCCTGCATGCCCGGGCCGCCCTTCGGACCTTCGTAGCGGATGACGACAACGTCGCCGGCGACGATCTGGCCGCCGAGGATGCCTTCGACGGCGGCATCCTGGCTTTCGAAGACGCGGGCACGGCCGGTGAATTTCCAGATCGACTCGTCGACGCCGGCGGTCTTGACGATGCAGCCGTCGACCGCGATGTTGCCGTAGAGCACGGCCAGACCGCCGTCCTTGGAATAGGCGTTGGCCTTGTTGCGGATGCAGCCGTGGGTGCGGTCGAGATCGAGTTCATTGAAGCGGCGGTCCTGCGAGAAGGCGACCTGGGTCGGCACGCCGCCCGGCGCCGCCTTGAAGAAGTCATGCACCTTGACATCGTGTTCGCGCACGACGTCCCAGCGGTCGATCGCTTCGCCCAGGTTCTTGGCGTGGACGGTGGGTGCATCACGATGGAGCAGGCCGGCGCGGTCGAGTTCGCCGAGAATCCCCATGATGCCGCCGGCACGATGGACGTCCTCGATGTGGTATTTGTCGGTCATCGGCGCCACCTTGCACAGGCAGGGCACGGAGCGCGAAATGCGGTCGATGTCGGCCATGGTGAAATCGACGCCGGCTTCCTGTGCCGCGGCCAGGATGTGCAGCACGGTATTGGTCGAGCCGCCCATGGCCACGTCGAGGGTCATGGCGTTTTCGAAGGCGCCGCGGGTGGCGATCGAGCGCGGCAGCACCGAGGCGTCGTCCTGTTCGTAGTAGCGCTTGCACAGCTCGACGGCCAGACGTCCGGCGCGCAGGAACAGTTGTTTGCGATCGGCGTGCGTGGCGACGACGGTGCCGTTTCCGGGCAGGCTGAGGCCGAGTGCTTCGGTCAGGCAGTTCATCGAATTGGCGGTGAACATGCCGGAACACGAACCGCAGGTCGGGCAGGCGGAACGTTCGATTTCGTCGAGATCGGCCTGCGACACGCTGTGGTCGGCGGCCTTGACCATAGCATCGACCAGGTCGAGGTGGACCACCTGGTCCTGCAGCTTGACCTTGCCGGCCTCCATCGGACCACCGGAAACGAAGACGACCGGAATGTTGAGGCGCATGGCGGCCATCAACATGCCCGGGGTGATCTTGTCGCAGTTGGAGATGCAGACCATGGCGTCGGCACAATGGGCGTTGACCATGTATTCGACCGAGTCGGCGATCAGGTCGCGGCTCGGCAGCGAATACAGCATGCCGCTGTGGCCCATGGCGATGCCGTCGTCGATGGCAATGGTGTTGAATTCCTTGGCGATGCCGCCGGCCGCCTCGATTTCGCGGGCGACCATCTGCCCCAGATCCTTGAGGTGGACGTGGCCCGGAACGAACTGCGTGAAGCTGTTAACCACGGCGATGATCGGCTTGCCGAAGTCGCCATCCTTCATGCCGGTGGCGCGCCACAGGGCGCGCGCGCCGGCCATGTTGCGACCATGGGTGGAAGTGTGGGAACGATATTGCGGCATGGCTCTCTCTCCGTCTGAAACTGAACGCCACGGTGTTGTCACGGGGCGCGAACTATAATCGGCTAATTCTAGCCCACTCGTGCTCGCAATGCTTCTCCACCCGCAGTTCGACCCCGTCGCTTTTTCTGTCGGCCCGCTATCCGTGCGCTGGTACGGTTTGATGTATCTGGTCGCCTTTGTTCAATTTATTTTGCTCGGCCGCTACCGGATCAAACAGCGGCCCGGCTTCCTGACCGTCGAGCAACTCGACGATCTGCTGTTCTACGGCATGCTCGGCGTGATTCTCGGCGGCCGGCTCGGCCAGGTGCTGTTCTACGAACCGGGCTACTACCTCTCTAACCCGCTGGAAATCGTCGCCGTCTGGAAGGGCGGGATGAGCTTTCACGGCGGCTTCCTCGGCGTGCTGATCGCCATGGGCCTGTGGACGCGCAAACACAGCCTGAACTGGTTCGACGTGATGGATTTCGTCGCACCGCTGGTGCCGCTCGGCCTGGCCGCCGGGCGCATTGGTAATTTCATCAACGGCGAGCTGTGGGGCCGCGTCGCCGACCCCAGCCTGCCGTGGGCGATGATCTTCCCGCAATCGGGCGACATGCAGCCGCGCCATCCGTCGCAGCTCTACCATGTCGGACTCGAAGGACTGGCGCTGTTCGCTATCCTGTGGCTGTATAGCCGGCAACCTCGACCACGGGCTGCGGTATCGGGTGTTTTCCTGATCGGCTACGGCGCCTTCCGCTTCATCACCGAGTTTTTCCGCGAACCGGACAACGGCATTTTCGGGCAGTCGTACACCATCAGCATGGGACAGTGGCTGTCCCTGCCCATGGTGCTCGCCGGGGTCGCCCTGCTGGTCTTTGCCTACCGGAAGAAAGCCCTATAATTATGGATTACGTCTTTCACTCACCGACAGGAATCCAGTCATGACACGTCCGTTCAAGGTTCTCGGCATCCAGCAAATCGCCATCGGCGGCCCCTCCAAGGAAAAGCTGCGCACGTTGTGGGTCGACAAATTCGGCCTGGAAATCACCAGCACCTTCGTTTCCGAGCGCGAGAACGTCGATGAGGACATCTGCGCCATGGGCACCGGTCCGTTCAAGGTCGAGGTCGACCTGATGCAGCCGCTCGACCCGGAAAAGAAGCCGGCCGTGCATGCCACCCCGCTCAACCACGTCGGCCTGTGGATCGACGACCTGCCCAAGGCCGTCGAATGGCTGTCGGCCAACGGCGTGCGTTTCGCACCGGGCGGCATCCGCAAGGGCGCGGCCGGCTTCGACATCACCTTCCTGCACCCGAAGGGCAACGAGGAATTCCCGATCGGCGGCGAAGGCGTCCTGATCGAACTGGTGCAGGCGCCGCCGGAAGTGGTTTCCGCCTTCGCCAAGCTGGCTGGCAACTAAGGAAAAATGGACGACATTCCCGAGGACGATCTCGAGGAATCCCGGGCGGCGCTCGCTCCGATGCTGGACGCGACCGCCGCCATCCTGCCCTGGGTGGCCAAGTCCCGCCCGCCCCGCTTCGACGCCAAGCTGAACCAACGCTGGTGCGACGGCTGCAAACGCCTCGACCAGGCGTGGTCGAACCGACACGGCGCCGGCGCTGATGACATCCGTCCGGCCATTTTCAATCTTTACGCCCTTGCCCTGGAAACCGCCGATGCGGACTGCCTGCGCCTGGGCGAGGCCCTGGCCGGCGCGGCCGACCGGCTGGAGGACGGCAATCCGTCACCTCGCCTGATCGCCGCCTTGACCGGCGCGGTCGAATGCCTGCACGAGCCGGCCGGACTGGAACACGACGCCTTCGCCGACCGCAGCCGGCACTTCGCCGAACGGCTGGAGAGCGCGGCCTCGTCGCTGAACGACAGCGAACGGTCGACGGTGGTCGATCAATTATTCGTGGACGAAGCGCACGAGCAGCTGGAAATGTTGCGCGACGCCCTCGCCGCCCTGCCACCGGATGCCTACGTGCTGGCCAGCGAAGCGCTGAAGCTCGCCCAGCATGCGGAAATGCTGGAAATCTGGGGGGTCATGCACCTGGCCCGTCAGTTCGCCGAATGCGTCACCCGGCACGGCAACGAACTCGACAGCCCCGAAGCCCGGGACGCCCTCGAAGCGCTGCTGCACACGCTGAGCGCCAGCATCGACGCCGTGGTGGTTTAAGCGGCGCGGAGAACGCTCAGGGCGAGGCAGCGACCGTCGCTCAGCGCGGTTCCCTTTGCCGACACGCTGACCGGGATCTTGCGCCCGTCGCTGCGCTGGACTTCAGCTGCCAACTGAGCACCGCCGGCATCTCCTTCGAGCATGCGCAGCACTTCGCCAGCCACCGCCTTCTGCTGCTCGGCCGCATAGAGGCTGCCGTAGTGCCGGCCAAGCAATTCCTCACGCGTGCGCCCGGTCAATGCCTCGGCCTGCCGATTGACATCGAGAATCTCGCCGCTGTGGCCGTCGGCCAGCAGCATCGCATCCGGCGAGGTGTCGATCACGGCACGCAGTTGTTCCTTGGCCACCAGAGCCTGGCGCTTGGCTTCCCCGGCCTCGTATTCGACTAGGGCCAGCGCGACCAGATTGGCTACCGCCTGGGCAAAAATCCGGTGGGAGCTAGCCCACGGCTGGCGGGACGCAACCTGCTCCAGGCAGAAGACACCCTGCAATTCGCCGCGGATATGGATGGGCGTCGCCAGCATGGCGGTAATCCGGTACCGCGGCAGGTAATAGCTGACGAATTCGGTGGTCAGCGGATGCACATAGACGTCATCGACGGCAATGCTGCCACCTTCACGGAGGGCGCGAAAATAAACCGGATGGCCGATGGCATCGATGGTGTTGCCGCTGCTGTGCTTGCCGGTCGAGCGCTCGAACAGTTCCAGGCAGCGCAGTTCCCGCTGATCGTCGGTCAGCGCCCAGATGCTGGCGCGCTCGACACCGCAGATGGAGGCCGCCGACTCGGTCAGGATGCTGAGCATCATGTCGAGCGAGGCTTCCCGGAAGTAGGCACCGCGCGACAGGCTGGCAATGCCCTGCAGCAGGTCTTCCGCGGGCATCAAGGTGTTGCCGGCAACGAGATCGGACGAGATTTCCATCATGCTGAGACTGTATTCGCGCCCGGAGGGCCATGGTGACAGCCCGATTTTAGTGGTTACCTTGCCGAAAGTCTGTGAATTTCACCACATTTAACGAAAATGACAAGCGTATCCAAAAATCAATCCGGGCCCGGCGTGGTCTTGAAGACGAAGGCGGCCTTCTCGACCTCGGTGATCCACACCAGGCCGTCGCCGTAATGGCCGGTCTGGGCGATCTCCGTGATGCGCTGGAAGATAGCCTCCGCCACCTCGTCCGGGGCAACGATCTCGACGCGGACCTTGGGGGTGTAGTCTGTCAATTCGTCCTTGATCTTGACCTTGGCCGGAACGTGCCGGGTCGGTGCGCTGCAGCCTTCGACCTTGCTCACCGTCATGCCGGGAAAACCGGGCAGCACCACCAGGGCGTCGCGCAGCACCGGCAGCTTGTTGGGGCGGATGATCGCCTTGATTTCCTTCATGCTTCGACTCCTTCTTCGTCGAACCAGCGATAGATGGTGGGCAATACCACCAGGGTCAGCAGGGTCGATGTAATCAGTCCGCCGATGACCACGATGGCCAGCGGTCTTTGCACCTCGGAACCCGGCCCCGTCGAGAACAGGAAGGGGATCAGGCCGAGCATGGCGACGGTCGCCGTCATCATCACCGGCCGGAAGCGCAGTTTCGCCCCCTCGACCACCGCCTCGCGTACGTTGCGCCCTTCCTCGCGCAGGCCGCGGATGTACGACACCAGCACCACGCCGTTAAGCACGGCGATGCCCCACAGCGCGATGAAACCGACCGAAGCCGGCACCGACAGGTATTCGCCGGTGACGAACAGGCCGACGATGCCGCCGATGGAGGCAAATGGCAGCACGGTGATGATCAGCGTCGCGAAACGCAGCGAATTGAAGAGCAGGAAGAGCAGGAAGAAAATCGCCGCAATGGTGATCGGGATGATGATCTTCAAATGGCCGAGCGCCCGCTCCATATTCTGGAACTGGCCGCCCCACTCCAGATAATAGCCGTCGGGCAGCTTGACCTGCTTTTCCACCTTCTGTTGCAGTTCGGCGACGAAACTGCCGAGGTCGCGGTCCTTGACGTTCACACCGACCACGATGCGACGCTTGCCCAGTTCGCGCGAAATCTGCGCCGGGCCGTCCAGCACGCTGATCTTGGCGACGTCGGCGAGGCGGGCCTGGGCACCGCTGCCCGAGGTGATCAGGATGTTGGAGATGGCCTCGACGTTGTTGCGGAAGCGCTCGGGCAGGCGCACGACGCCGGGGAAGCGGCGTTCGCCCTCGAAGATCTCGGTCGCCACCTTGCCGCCGACCGCCGTCTCCAGGAGATCGTTGACGTCGGAGACGTTGAGCCCGAGGCGGGCAATGGCCTGGCGGTCGATTTCGATGGACAGATACTGCTGGCCGCTGATCCGCTCGATGCGCAGGTCCTGCGCCCCTTGCAGGCTCTGGGCAACCTTGCCGATCTGGCCGGCGACCTTTTTCAGTTGGTCGAGATCGTCACCGAAGACCTTGACGGCAATATCGGAACGCACGCCGGTCACCATTTCGTCGACGCGGTCGGAAATCGGCTGCGCCATGACGATCTGTACGCCGGGCAGCGCCTTCAGCTTGTCACGCATGGCGTCCTGGATATCGTCCTGCGTCCAGCCGGACGGCCACTCGCTGCGCGGCTTCAGGCTGACGATGGGGGTCGATTCGTTCGGCCCCTGCGGGTCGGCCGGCGATTCGCCGCGGCCGACGCCGGATACCGCCGACTTGACCCCGGGCACCTGCATGACCAGCCGCATGGCCTCCATTTCCATCTTGATCGACTCGTCGAGCGAGATGTTGGGCACCCGATTGATGCCGGGCACCACCGAGCCTTCCTTCATTTCCGGGATGAAGGCGGTGCCGAGGAAGGGCAGCATGCCGATGGTCAGCACGAAGGCGCCGACGGCCAGGACGACCGTCTTGCGTTCGTTGCCCAGCGCCCAGTGCAGCATCTTCAGGTAGCGCGCCTTCATCGCCGCGATCAGCTTGGTGTCGTGATCGCCGTCATGGGCCGGCGGCTTGAGCAGGTAGGTGGACATTACCGGGGTCAGGGTCATCGACAGGAGCAGCGAAATGGCGAGCGCAATGGCGATGGTATAGGCGAGCGGCGCGAACATCTTGCCTTCCATGCCCTGCAGGGTCATCAGCGGCAGGAAAACGAGAATGATGATGCCGACGCCGAAGATGACCGGCGTCGCCACCTCGACCACGGCGCGCAAGATGACCCGGGTCTGGCTGTCGCCGCTTTTCGCCATCCGCCCCAGTTGCAGGAAGGCGTTCTCGACCACCACCACCGAGCCGTCGACCATCAGGCCGATGGCGATGGCCAGACCGCCGAGTGACATCAGGTTGGCCGATATGCCGAACTTGTTCATCGCCATGAAGGTCAGCAACGGGGTCAGCACCAGGGTGCCGACCACGATGAGGGACGAACGCACGTCGCCGAGGAACAGGAAAAGCACGACGACGACCAGCGCCACGCCTTCGAGCAGCACCTTGGTCACCGTCCACAGCGCGGCGTCGACCAGCTCGGAGCGGTCGTAGTAAGGCACGATTTTCAGGCTGTCGGGCAGCATCCCCTTGCGGTTGATGTCCTCGACCCGGGCCTTGATGCGGCCGACCACTTCCTTGGCGTTGCCGCCGGCGATCATCATCACCACGCCGCCCACCGCTTCGGTCACTCCGTTCTTGATCACCGCCCCCTGGCGCACCTCGTGGCCGATCTGCACTTCGGCTACGTCGCGCACATAGACCGGCACGCCGTCCTTTTCCTTGAGCACGATGGCGCGCAGGTCCTCGACATCACGCACCAGGCCGATGCCGCGGATCAGGTATTGCTCGGCGTACTGCGGCAGCACGCCGCCGCCGGCGTTGGCGTTGTTGCTGCCCACCGCCTGATAGACGTCGGCCACCGACAGGCCGAAGTGGCGCAGCTTTTCCGGATTGACCAGCACCTGGTACTGCTTGGCGAAACCGCCCTGCGAGTTGATTTCGGCGACACCGGGAATCGAGCGCAGCAGCGGCCGCACCACCCAATCCTGGGCGATGCGCCGCTTCATCAATTCCTCCTCGCTCAGCGCCTTGTCGCCGTCGTCGGCACGTTCGAGGGTGTATTGATAGACCTCGCCGAGGCCGGTCGACACCGGGCCAAGGACCGGCGCAATGCCCGGCGGCAGGCGCGAGCCGACTTCGAGCAGGCGCTCCATGACCAGCTGGCGGGCGAAATAGACGTCGGTCTTGTCGGAGAACACCAGCGTGATCAGCGACAGGCCCGGCTTGTTCAGCGAGCGCATTTCCTCCAGCCCGGGCAGGCCGGTCATCGCCACTTCTAGCGGCACGGTGGCGAAGCGCTCGACTTCCTCCGGCGAGCGGCCCGGCGCCTCGGTGGCGATCTGGACCTGGACGTTGGTGACGTCCGGGAAGGCGTCGACGGAAAGTTTTCGCGCCGCATCCAGGCCGAAGAACAACAATACCGTCGCGATGACGGCGACGATCAGGCGCTGCTTGAGCGCACTGCGGACCAGTGACTCGATCAC
>DATGXM010000308.1:0-3995 GCA_035298985.1 Azonexus sp.
CGGTTTTCGTCATTGCTGGGCTGATTTTTGAAAAGGCCGGCGTGGCGGCTACCATCGTGCGCTTTGCTTCGGCGCTGGTCGGCCAGCGCCGGGGCAGCCTGGCCATCGTTGCCATTCTGGTGGCGATGATCCTGGGCGGCATTTCCGGTTCCGGGCCGGCCGACTCCGCGGCGGTCGGCGCCGTGATGTTGCCGTCCATGCTCAAGGCCGGCTATCCGCGTTCCTTCACGGCCGGCGTTATTGCCGCCGCGGGTTCGACCGATATCCTGATTCCGCCGTCCATCGCCTTCGTGATCTACAGCCTGCTCGTGCCGCAGGCCTCGGTGCCGGCACTGTTCGCCGCCGGCATGATTCCCGGCATCCTGTCCGGCCTGACCCTGATTTTGGTCGTCTGGTGGCTGTCGGTGAAACACGGCTTCGAGGCCGATGTGCAGGAAAAGCGCCCGCCGTTCTGGAAAAGCCTGAAGGAGGCCGGCTGGGGCCTGGCGGCGCCGGTCATCATTCTCGGCGGCATGCGCAGCGGCTTATTCACGCCGACCGAGGCAGCCGTCGTCGCGGTGTTCTACGGCGTGCTGGTCGGCACCGTGATCTACCGTACCTTGAGTTGGAAGGACATCTATAACGCGCTGGTCGAGTCGGCCGAGATTTCCTCGGTGATCCTGACCGTCGTCGCCCTGGCCAGCGTCTTCGCCTGGGCGAGCAATACGCTGGGGACTTTCGACCATCTGGCCGCTGCCCTGCTCGGTACCGGGCTGTCGGAAATCCCGATGCTGCTCAGCATCCAGTTGCTGCTGCTGATCGCCGGCATGTTCCTCGACGCCATCTCGATCTACTTCATCTTCCTGCCGCTGCTGGTGCCCATCGCCATGCACTTCAACTGGGATCTGGTGTGGTTCGGCGTGATCATCACCATGAACATGGCGCTCGGCCAGTTCCACCCGCCGCTTGGGGTGAACCTGATGGTCACCTGCCGGATGGCCGGCGTTTCGATGGAATCGACCGTGCCCTGGGTGTTGTGGATGGTGGCGGCGATGGCGGGAACGATGTTCCTGGTCACTTTTGTGCCCGATCTGGCACTCTGGTTGCCGCGCCACCTCGGGTATCTGTAAGGGGCTCTGCTAAAATGGCGCTTTCGCCTTTTTAGCAAGCCTGCCCGTGACGACCATCACCATCGCCCTGTCCAAGGGCCGCATTTTCGACGAAACCCTGCCGCTGCTGGCCGCTGCAGGGATCGTGCCGACCGAGAACCCGGAAACCTCCCGCAAGCTGATCATCGAGACCAATCAGCCCAACGTGCGAGTGGTCATCGTCCGCGCCACCGATGTGCCGACCTATGTCCAGTACGGTGCCGCCGACATCGGCGTGGCCGGCAAGGACGTGCTGATCGAGCATGGCGGCGAGGGCCTCTACGCGCCGCTCGACCTGAAGATCGCCAAGTGCCGGATGATGGTCGCCATTCCGGAAGGCTTCGATTACGACAACGCCGTCCGCCAGGGCGCCCGCCTCAAGGTGGCCTCCAAATACACCAAGACGGCGCGCGAGCACTTTGCCGCCAAGGGCGTCCATATCGACCTGATCAAGCTCTACGGCTCGATGGAACTGGCGCCGCTGGCCGGCCTGGCCGACGCCATCGTCGACCTGGTGTCCACCGGCGGCACGCTGAAGGCCAACAAGCTGGTCGCCTGCGAGCACATCATGGACATTTCCTCGCGCCTCGTCGTCAATCAGGCCTCGCTGAAGGTCAAGCGCGAAACCCTGCAACCGATTATCGACGCCTTTGCCCAGGCGGTGGAGAAGTAAGCCTATGATCGCCCTCAAGCGCCTGTCTACGGTCGACGCCGATTTCAAGGCAAAAATGGATGCGCTGCTCGCCTTCGAGGCGGCGGCCGATGAAGGCATCGAACGCACGGTCGCCGGCATTCTGGCCGACGTCAAGGCGCGCGGCGATGCCGCCGTCGTCGAGTACACCAACAAGTTCGATCGCCTGACGGCCGCTTCCATGGCCGACCTGGAACTGTCCCAGACCGAAATGCAGAAGGCCCTCGACGGGTTGCCGGCCGAGCGCCGCGCTGCCCTCGAAGCGGCGGCAGCCCGCGTCAAGGCCTACCACGAGCGGCAGAAGCTGGACGGCTGGTCCTACACCGAAGCCGACGGCACCATGCTCGGCCAGATGATCACCCCGCTCGACCGCGTCGGCCTCTACGTGCCGGGCGGCAAGGCTGCCTACCCGTCGTCGGTGCTGATGAACGCCATTCCAGCCAAGGTCGCCGGCGTCAAGGAACTGATCATGGTCGTCCCGACGCCGGACGGCGAGCACAACCAGCTCGTTCTGGCTGCCGCCTGCCTGGCTGGCGTCGACCGCGTCTTCACCATGGGCGGCGCCCAGGCTGTCGGCGCACTGGCCTACGGCACGCAGACCGTGCCGCAGGTGGACAAGATCGTCGGCCCCGGCAACGCCTACGTCGCCACCGCCAAGCGCCGCGTGTTCGGCATCGTTGGCATCGACATGGTGGCTGGGCCGTCGGAAATCCTGGTCGTCTCGGATGGCTCGGGCAACCCGGACTGGGTGGCCATGGACCTCTTCTCGCAGGCCGAGCACGACGAACTGGCGCAGTCCATCCTGATCTGCACCGACGCCGCTTTCATCGAGCAGGTCCAGGCCAGCATCGAGAAGCTGCTGCCGACCATGCCGCGCCGCGCCGTGATCGAAACCTCGCTGACCAATCGCGGCGCCTTCATCCTGGTGCGCGACATGGAAGAGGCGGTCGCCATCGCCAACCGCGTCGCGCCGGAGCACCTCGAACTGGCGCTGGCCGATCCCGATCCGTGGGTGAGCAAGATCCACCACGCCGGGGCCATCTTCATCGGCCACTACACCTCGGAATCGCTTGGCGACTACTGCGCCGGGCCGAACCACGTGCTGCCGACCTCCGGCTCCGCCCGCTTCTCGTCGCCGCTCGGCGTCTACGACTTCCAGAAGCGGACCAGCCTGATCAAGGTCTCCAAGGCCGGCGCCCAGACGCTGGGCCGCATTGCCTCGACGCTGGCGCATGGCGAAGGCCTGCCGGCACACGCCAAGTCGGCCGAATTCCGGCTGGAAAACCAATAAGCACCTTGAGCGAGACAAGCACTTCCCAAAGCCGCCCGGACCTCCGGGCGCTTTTTTTGGGTTTTACCGCGGTCGGCCTGTCCGGCTTCGGCGGTGTGCTGCCTTTTGCCCGGCGCATGCTGGTCGAGGAGCGCCACTGGATGACTGGCGAGGAATTCAACGCCCAACTGGGCCTATGCCAGTTCCTCCCCGGGCCGAACGTGGTGAACCTGGCGGTGGTGGTCGGCAAGCGCTACCAGGGCTTGCTCGGCGCCATCGTCGCGCCGCTCGGGCTGCTCGCCGGGCCGCTGGCCGTCGTTCTGCTGCTGGCGCTGATCTACGACCATTACGGCAGCCTGCCGCTTGCGCAGGGCATGCTGCGCGGCATTGCCGCCGTCGGGTGCGGTCTGCTCTTTGCGACGGCCTGGCGCATGGGAATGGCGATCAAGGACAAGCCAGCTTTCCTGCCCTTCACGGTGTTGGTCGTGGCTGCCATTGCCTGGCTGCGCTGGCCGATGCCGGCGGTCATGCTCGGCGGCTTGCTGCTGTCCGGCGGCGTGGCCTACTGGAAGCTGGGCCGGAAATGATCGCGCTGCAGCTTTTCCTCGAATTCGCGCTGCTTTCCGGCGTCGCTTTTGGCGGCGCCACGGCACTGCTGCCCGAAATGCATCGCGTGGTGGTCGAAAATCACCACTGGCTGGACAACACGACCTTTACCAATCTCTACGCCATTGCCCAGGCCGCGCCGGGGCCGAATGTGCTGGTGGTGACGCTGATCGGCTGGGAAATCGCCGGTCTAGCCGGGGCTTTGGCGACCACGGCAGCCATGTGCCTGCCAATGAGCATCCTGATTTATTTGCTGATCGATCGCTGGGAAAGCTTCGCCGGCAAGCGCTGGCAGAAGGCG
>DATGXM010000309.1:0-4772 GCA_035298985.1 Azonexus sp.
AGCGATCTGGTGCTCAAGGACCGGCTGTATCGTATCGGCCTGGTGGTGGCCATTGTCAGCACCCTGATGATGGGCCTGACCAGCGACCCGTGGCTGTGGATGCTGTCGCGCTTCATCGCCGGCCTGAGCAGCGCCGCCGGCATGCTGCTCGGCACCGGTTTGATCCTGAACTGGTTGATTCGCCACAACCATCGGCCGGAACTGGGCATCCACTTCGCCGGCATCGGGCTCGGTATCGCCGGCTGTTCGGTGGCCGTGTGGGTGATGGCGGGCAGCTTCGATTGGCGCGAGCAGTGGTTCGCCTTCACGGCCATTGGCTGTCTGCTGATCGTGCCGGCGCTGGCCTGGCTGCCGGCACCGGATACCAGCCCGGTGACCAAGAGCGGTGTGCCGATGTACGACAACCCGCCTAGTCCGCTCTTCCTGCGCCTGTTCATGGCGGCCTACTTCTGTGCCGGCTTTGGCTATGTGATCAGCGCCACCTTCATCGTTGCCATCGTCAATGGTTTGCCGGGCCTGGCCGGGCAGGGAGCGCTGGCCTTCCTGGCCATCGGGGTGGCGGCGGCGCCGGCGGCCTTCAATTGGGATCTGATCGCCCGTTATACCGGCGACCTCAATGCCCTGATCCTCGCCGCTGCGCTGCAGATTGTCGGCATCGTGCTGCCGGTCGCCTGGGGTGGGCTGCTGCCGACCCTGTTCGGCGCGCTGCTCTTCGGCGGAACCTTCATCGGCATGGTCAGTCTGGTCTTGACCATGGCCGGGCGCTACTACCCGACGCGGCCGGCCAAGATGATGGGCAAGATGACGCTCTCCTATGGCGTGGCGCAGATCATCGGGCCGGCGGTGGTCGGCTGGCTGGCGACCCGCCTGGGTAACTATTCGATCGGCCTGTACCTGGCCGGCGGCGTGATGGTGGTCGGTGTCGTCCTGCTGGTTATACTGAAGTTCGTTGAAAAACGGGATGCCGCGACGATGCCGGCAGCCTGCCCGCAACACTGACACGGAGAGATCGATGTTCAAGGGAATCCTGATCGAGAAGGACGATGCCGGCTATCGGGCGGCAGTCAAGGAAATCGACGACAGCCAGTTGCCGGAAGGCGATGTCACGGTCCGTGTCGATTACTCGTCGCTGAATTACAAGGACGGCCTGGCGATCACCGGCAAGGGGCCGGTGGTGCGCAAGTTCCCGATGGTGCCCGGCATCGACATCGCCGGCACGATCGAGGCCAGCGACAACGCCGAATATCAGGTTGGCGACCGCGTCGTGCTCAACGGCTGGGGCGTCGGCGAAACGCACTGGGGCGGGCTGGCGCAGAAGGCGCGCCTCAAGGGCGACTGGCTGGTGCCGCTGCCGGCGGCCTTCTCGGCCAGGCAGGCAGTGTCCATCGGCACCGCCGGCTACACCGCCATGCTGTGCGTGCTGGCGCTGGAAAAGCAGGGCGTCAAGCCGGGCGACGGCGAGATCGTCGTCACCGGGGCGGCCGGCGGGGTGGGCAGCGTGGCCATCGCCGTGCTTAACAAGCTCGGCTACACGGTCGTCGCGGTCAGCGGCCGGCCGGCGGAAAGCGATTACCTGAAGCAACTCGGCGCGGCCGAGGTGCTCGACCGCAGCCTGTTCTCGGCGCCCGGCAAGCCGCTCGGCAAGGAGCGCTGGGCGGGGGCGGTCGATGTCGTCGGCAGCCACACGCTGGCCAATATCTGCGCGACCACCCGCTATCGCGGCGTGGTCACGGCCTGCGGCCTGGCCGGCGGCATGGATCTGCCGGCCAGCGTGGCGCCCTTCATTCTGCGCGGCGTGACGCTGGTCGGGATCGACAGCGTGATGTGCCCGCGGCCGGATCGCCTGGTGGCCTGGCAGCGGCTGGCCAGCGATCTCGACATCGCCAAGCTGGACCTCATCACCCACGAAGTGTCGCTGGCCGACGCCATTCCGACTGCGGCGCAGCTGATGGAAGGCAAGGTGCGCGGCCGTGTGGTCGTCGATGTGAATCGTTAAACAGGAGGACCGATGCCTTACGTCAATATCAAGATCACCCGCGAAGGCGCCACCGCCGAGCAGAAAGCCGCCCTGATCCAGGGCGTGACGCAACTGCTGGTCGATGTGCTGAACAAGAACCCGAAGACCACCGTGGTCGTCATCGACGAGGTCGATACCGACAACTGGGGCGTGGCAGGCGAGTCGATTACCGTCCGCCGGGCGCGCGGCGAGTGAGCGCGCCGGTCACGCCACCGGAAAATTAACCAGAAAACTGAATCATGAGCCACCTGTTCGAGCCTCTCAAACTCCGCGATATCGTTCTCGGCAACCGTATCGGCATTCCTCCCATGTGCCAGTATTCGGCGCGGGACGGCATGGCCGGCGACTGGCATTTCGTCCATTACGGCAGCCGGGCGGTGGGCGGCGCCGGCCTGATGATCGTCGAGGCGACGGCAGTGACGCCGGCGGGGAGGATCAGCCCGGGCGATCTTGGCCTGTGGCAGGACGAACAGATCGCCCCTCTGGCCAGGATTGCCGGTTTTGCCGCCGAACACGGCTGCGTGCCGGCCATCCAGCTCGCCCATGCCGGGCGCAAGGGCAGTGCCGGCCTGGGCTGGGAGGCGCAGCGCACGCTGAGCGAGGAAGAGGGCGGCTGGCCTATCGTCGCACCATCTCCCGTTGCCTTCGGCGATGGCTATGCCGTTCCCCACGAACTGAGCGTGGCCGAAATCGAGCAGATCGTCACCGCCTTCGTCGCCGCGGCGGGGCGAGCGTTGGCTGCGGGATTCCAGGCCATTGAAATTCATGCGGCCCACGGTTATCTGTTGCATCAGTTCCTGTCGCCGCTCTCGAATCGGCGGACCGATGCATACGGCGGCAGTTTCGAAAACCGTACCCGCCTGCTGCGCGAAGTCGTGACGGCCGTTCGTCGCGTCTGGCCCGTACGCCTGCCGCTGTTGATCCGTCTGTCGGCGACGGATTGGGTGGAGGGCGGATGGACCGACGACGAAACCGTCGAGTTGTGCGGGCAATTGAAGGCGCTGGGCGTCGATCTGGCCGATATTTCGAGCGCCGGCCTGGTGCCGACGGCGAAGTTTCCGGTCGGCCCCGGTTTCCAGACCCGTTTTGCCGAACGCGTACGCCGCGAGGCAGGGCTGCGCAGTGCTGCCGTCGGCCTGATTACCTCGCCGGCCCAGGCTGAGCATATTCTGCGCGGTGGTCAGGCCGATCTGGTGCTGGTTGGCCGGGAAATCCTGCGCAATCCGTATTGGCCCCTGCTGGCGGCTGAGGAACTGCGGCAGAGTGGGGCGTGGCCGAAACAGTACCTGCGCGCCGCGCCGGCCGGCTCTGTCGGGCGCTGAAACACCCGGTTGTCGCATCCCGGCAAAAAATGTTCGGGAGCGGGAACTTTCATGGAGCGCACTGTCTATATCGCCTGATTTTTAACTTAACTGTAACGGGGCGTACATGGACGAGCTTTCCTATTTCGGCATTGGTTTTGCAGTGGTGATCTTCACTTTGGCCTGCTTCATGGCATCGAAGCTGGCTTCCAGGAAGGCCTATCACTAAGCATTGCCATGCTTCTGGGCGTCCCTGTGATCGCCGCGAGACAAAGCCGGGTTTTCCCGGCTTTGTTGTTTTTCAGGCCATGAATTCCTCGATCAGGCGGGCGACTTCGGCCGGCTGATCGTGGTGCAGCATGTGGTCGGCGTCCTCGATCCAGCATTCGCGCAGGTTGGCGAAGCAGGCCTGGCGGGCTTGCCAGTCGCCGGGGCGCTGCTCGAAGTCGCGCACCACCCAGGACTGGCGGCCGGCCACCCACAGCACCGGGCAGCGCACCTGGCGCCAGATGGCCATCGACTCTTCCAGGTGGAACAGGTAGGGCGAGAAGTTCTTGTGCCACGGGTCGCCGTTCCAGATCACGCCGTGCCGGCGCTCGCCCGCCTTGTTGTAGCCCTCGCCGATCTTGGCCAGGTGGCGTGACAGGTAGCTGGCGCGCTCGGCGCTCAGGAAGCGGTCGGTCTTCATCAGGCGCCGGGCGAAATCGGTGCGGTCGCGGTAGACGTGCAGCCTGGGCGTCTCGCGGCTCTGGTCCAGCCATTGTCGGTAACGGTCGGGCGCCATGTCGGGCGTCGTCGGCGCGATGCCGAAGCCGTCCAGGGTGACCAGCCGGTCGACGCGCTGGGGGCGGATGCCGGCGTACAGGCAGGACAGGATGCCGCCCATGCTGTGGCCGACCAGCCGGACCGTACCGTCCGGCGCGTAATGGTCGAGGATGGCTTCCATGTCGCCGACATGCTGGGCGAAATAGTAGGGGCGGTTCAGCCATTGCGACGGGCCGAAGCCGCGCCAGTCGGGGGCGATGACGTTCCAGTCGCGTTGCAGTTCGTCGACGACGAACTGGAACGAGGCGGAAACGTCCATCCAGCCGTGCAGCAAAAACAAGGTCGGCGCCTGCGGGTCGCCCCAGCGGCGGATGTGGAGCCGGACCTCGGGCAGGTCCAGGTATTCGGAGCGAGAAGCGCGCATGCGGCCATTGTGCCACGTCTGCCGGATAGGCCCTACGCGGGAACCTGGCGCGCCGCTGCGCTGTCTGGCTTCTTGCGCGCCGTCTCGAACGGCGCCGCGCAGTCGACTAAGCTTTCCTGTCCAACGCCGGAATCCACCGAGGAAATACCGTGTTCACCTTGCCGCCCGCCATCCGTCGCAACTGACGCCATGGACATCGCCCAGATTACCCAGACACTGCGCCAGGATGCGGTGACCGTCGTTTTCTTCAACGTGCTGTTGCAGC